>NZ_JBEZFI010000004.1:0-283648 GCF_040649295.1 Micromonospora sp. NPDC048999
GGCAGCGCCGGTGAGGCCCACACGAGCCGGCCGGCGGCATCGGCGATGACCTGCACGTTCACGCCATGCCTCTTGTGCTTGCCGGAGTAGTACGGTTTCTGGTCTGCCACGCGGTCGATGGGAATCAGCGTGCCGTCCAGGATCGCGTACGCCAGTTGCCGGATGCGCCGCATCCCGGTGGCCAGGTCCTCGGCGGCCGCGGCGAGCAGCGTGATCGCTTCCTGCACGTAGCGCCAGGCGGTGGCGACTCCGACCTCGAATCCGGCGGCGAGCCGGGTGTAGGTGTCACCGTTGCGCAGGTGGGCCAGGGCGAGCAGTGCCTGTCGGCCCGGGTCGAGCCGCCGCCACCGGGATCGGTGCTGGCTACGGTGCGCTCGGATGAGGTCGGCGAGGTGGTTCAGGGTTCGGCTGGACAGCGGGATCGTGGAGGGGTAAGACAGCACAGGCGAGGCTCCCGGTCGGGGCATCGGATCTTGGTCGACTGCTGTCTTACCTGGAGCCTCGCCCTCATCGATCTCGGGGCTCGCCGCACCCGCCCTGAGCTGCAAGATCAGCTTGAAAAAGGCTCATTCAAGGCACAATTCCGCGACTCGGTGACAGCCCGGGTCGGCGTCTCGCGGGCCAGACAATTCGCTTGATCGAGCCTGCGCGGCGAAATCCGATTGCTCGGTCTCTTGGCGATCTAGGAGGATTCCCGTCATGGCGGACCCTGGGCAGAAATCGGACGGCACTCCACCCGCTCTGTCCGGCAGATCCCGGCCGACAGCACTGATCACGGGGGTGGGCCGCACGATCGGTATCGGTGCCGGCATCGCAAGCCAGTTGGCGGCCTCGGGCTGGGATATCGCCTTCACCTTCTGGGCCGCGTACGACGAGCGCATGAACTGGGGCATCGAAGCGGGGGCCACTGACGCCATCACGCAAGCACTCACCGCGTCCGGCGCAGCCGTCGCCGCCATAGAAGCGGACCTCACCGACACCACGGCGCCCGCTGCGATCTATGACGAGGCCGAGCGCCAGCTCGGCCCGGTCACCGCCTTGGTGATGTGCCACTGTGAGTCAGTCGACTCAGGGCTACTTGACACCACCGTCGAAAGTTTCGACCGGCACTTCGCCATCAACGCGCGGGCGACCTGGTTGCTGATTCGCGAGCACGGGCGGCGCTTCCGGGGCCGGCACGGCGATGGTCGCATCATCGCCCTGACCAGTGATCACACTGTGGGAAATCTGCCTTACGGTGCCAGCAAGGGCGCGCTCGACCGCATCACCCTGGCCGCGGCCCACGAGTTGGCACACCTGGGCATCAGCTCGAACGTCATCAATCCCGGCCCGGTGGACACCGGGTGGATGACAGAGGTCGGACGAGCCGACTGCATTCGGCAGACACCACTCGGCCGCCTCGGCACCCCGCAGGACACCGCAAATCTGGTTGATTTCTTGTGCTCGCCACAAGGTCAGTGGATCAACGGTCAACTGCTGTTCAGCAACGGCGGATTCGCCTGACCGCCCCACGGGCATCCGCTCACGCTTGGCTGTGAGCGTACGTTTGCGGGGCCCGTCAGGCCGGTCGGCGGGCGACCACCGCCAGGGCCATGCCGAAGAACTTGAATGGCGAACGCTCGACCGCGTCGGTCAGCGGCCGGATGCGGCGCCCGAAGCCGGACCGGTCGAACGGCGGCATGAGGTAGTCCACCGCCACCGGCTCCATCCCGGCCCGGCGAAGGTGTGCGGAGAGGCCACGGGCGGTGAAGGAGCGGGCGTCGGCCAGCCGCCGGTGCAGCGGCACGATCCACGGCAGGAACGGACCTTGCGCCGGCCGGTAGCGCTTGCCGCGGATGAGGAAGCCGTGCGTCTCGAACGGGAACCACCGGTTGGGTGTGGTGAGCGCGAACCTGCCACCGGGGGTCAACACCCGGTGGACCTGTCGGAGGGCGGCGTCGAGATCGTCGATGTGCTCCACCACCTCGATGGCAGTGACCAGGTCGAAGCTCTCGTCTGGGTAGTCCAGCTCGGTGGCGGACAGCTCCCGCACGTTGATCTTCTGGGCCGCGGCCGGGTCGGCGGCCAGTCGCTCCCGGAACAGCTCCAGCCGATCCTGCTGGATGTCGACTGCCTCGATCTGCCTGAACGCGTCGACCAGCCGCATCGTGTAGGTGCCGTCCCCGCAGCCGATCTCGAGCAGCCGCCGGCCGGTCAGCGGCGTGTGCCGGCCCAGCGTACCCAGCCTCTTGGCTACCCCACGCTCGCCGAACGCGCTGCCGTGTCCCAGCCCCAGGTGCCGCGCATTAGTCACGGTCCCCACCTTTCTCGGTCAGCCTCTGGGCTGAGGCTCTCGACTGTGGCGTTCAAGCTCTCCGCTGCTGCACCTGCCTTCGGCGCTTCACCATATCGACGCCCTCCGTTATGGATTGTCGGTCGCTTGACAGATCGACGTGCCGGCATCGGCGCGGCTGGGGTTGGCGGATCAGGTCGTGCGCTCCGCGATGAACACGTACTCACGACCTGGACGATCTGGGGCGTCTCGCACGTCCCGAACCCGGTAGCCGCAGGCGTCGAGGCTCTGTTCCGCCTCCTCCCGGCTGCGGAATCTCAGCGTCGAGTCAGAGGCGACGGTCGCGCCGTCGCTGAGAAACCGATAGGTGTGGCGAAAGGAGACGTACGGGAGACTGACGTCCGTGACCTCGCGGCGTTGCTCCACGGCTCCGACTCCTGGAATGTCGAGGACGGTGTACGCATCGTCGGTCAGCCATTCCTCCCACGCCCGCTGTTCCGGACGCCTGGTCTCGAACACCAGGTGACCGCCAGTACCTAGAGCGGTGTGGATGCTTTGTAGCACGCACTTCCAATCCTCATCGCTGAGGAAGACCTGCGCCACGTTGCCGGTCATCACCGCGAGATCGGCATCCAGCACCGGAACCGTTGCGGCGCCGCCGAGCACCCACGTGATCCTTCCGGCCCGGTCCTTGCCTCTGGCCACCTCAAGGGATGCCTCGGCAGGATCGACACCCATGACCTTCCGGCCGCTCTCTGCGAGCAGGACGGCGAGTGACCCGGTCCCACAGCCGACGTCCAACACGCTTCTCGCGCCTAACTCGTCGGCGATGCCGAGGTAGGCCGTCAAGTCACTCCGACTGCCGTCGAAGGCGTCGTAGATGGGCGCGAGGCGTGGGTGGGCAAAGATCGCGTCGGGCATCCAACGACCGTAGCCAAGCTCAAGCGACCCAGCGCGGCGCTCGTCGCCCACCCCGCTGTCGGGAGGATCAGTTGGTCTGGCCTGCGGCGTCGACAATCTTCGCCGCTAGCCGGGTGATTGTGTACTGAACTCTGCCCTTCTTTTCCGTAATCCGCCCGTTGGGACCGGTGGTGAAGGTGAAGTCCTTGACGGCCACGGAGCGGTAGCCGACGAACTCGTGTGTGTCGGGGTCAAGTAGGAGTTGCTCGAACCGCCAGCCGTCCTGGATCCGGCCGACTGCGATCACTCGCCGCCCACCGACATCGACGGTCCCCGGCGCCTGGGTGACGCCCGGCACCAGGGCCGCCGCTCGCCACAGCGTCGCCGTCACGTCGGGCGGCAGCAGGTAGTCTGCAAGAGTCTTGGCGATTTTGAAGAACAACAACCCGTCCAGCTCGTCGGGCGTTTTAGGGGCGAACGCGAACGGCAGCTGCCGGCCGCCAGGTGCGGACGAGGGCGGTGCCAGCGATTCCCGCAGCAGATTGAGCACTTCCTGTGGGTCGGTGGGCAGTGTGGACAGGGTCGGGTAGCCGTTGGCCTGGTCCCAGGTGTCCAGCTTTCCGGTCTCAACGTTGATGTCGCCCATCTTCTTGCCGTCGGCCCGTAGCCAGGTCCGTTCGGTCACAGCAGGCTTCTGCCCCTTGTCCTTGGCCAACGCGCTCGAAGCGGTGTTCCGGTTCTCGATATAGATCCACTGGTCGGGGCGGGGCGGCGTGAACGGCCTCGCGGCGGCGTAGTCGGCCGCCAGCTCCAGGGTGTGGGCCACCGGCGAGAGCTCCGTCGCCGCCGGCCCGTCCGTGCCCCGGCCGCCGAAACCTGTCGACCCGTCCGTGCCCCGGCCGCCGAAACCTGTCGACCCGTCCGTGCCCCGGCCGCCGAAACCTGTCGACCCGTCCGTGCCCCGGCCGCCGAAACCTCCCGTACCAATCGCTACCGCGGCGACAGCGACGGCGGCCAACGCCGAGGTCGCAAAGACCAACCGACGCTTGGGTACGTGACGGCGCGCCTGCTCGGCAGCGCGCCGGTCCTGGTGGATCTGACTCATCACGAACTCCTGAAGTTGACGCTGACGGCCGCTCGGCAGATCCATCTCCACCGGCTCCGGCAGCAGCCGGGCCAACTCGTCACGCTCGTTCGAGTAGGGCTGATTCGGGGCAGTGTTCATCGGTCAATCTCCAGAGCGAGCCGGACCGCGATCTCGCGATCACCTGCTACCTGTCCGTGGCGGGCCATTGGTTCCCGATGTTCTTCCGACCGCCGAGAAGTCCCGGCGGCGACGAGCTTGGCCAGCTTTTTACGCGCTCTGGACAGCCGGGAGCGGACCGTGCCGATCGGCACGCCGAGCGCTTCGGCCGCCTCGGCGTAGTCGAGCCCGGACCACACGCACAGCGCCAGTACCTCGCGCTCGGCCCTACGCAGCGCGGCCAATGCCGTTACAGCAAGAGCGAGTCGCTTGCGACCATCAAGCCGGGTGGTGACATCCTCTGCGAAGTCCGGCACCACTTCGGCCTTGGGAAGTCGCGCCAACGCGCCGTCATGCCGCCGATCAGCACGGCGGACATTACGCGCGACATTGGTGCCGATGCCGAGAAGCCAGGGACGCAGCGACCCGCCATCGGCACCGACATCGACCCGGTCACGCAGCCGCCACGCCTCCAGGAAGGTGAGCGACACCACGTCCTCCGCCGCCGACCAGTTCCCCGTCAGCCGAAAAGCATGGTTGTACACCGAGCGTGCGTGTTCGTCGAACAGCTCCCTGAACGCGTCTGGATCCCCGTCGTGAACCCGCGCACGCAAACTCATCTCCACACGCAATGACTGTCCGGGGCGGACGCCCTGGTTCCCGTGACCTACCTCACATACGTGCCACGACTCCCGCACGACATCCCGGCACGCCCGTCAGTCCGCCCGTAGTTCTGAGGGGTTGGTGCTGGACCGTTGCAGGAGGACGCTCGCCGCGATCACCAGGAGAACGGCCAGCAGGGAGGCCGACGCGATCGCCGCGATCTCGCCCCACGGCACCGGGACCTGGAAGGTGTAGATAGCACCTTCGCGGTACTCCATGTACTCGTAGGCGGTGTCGCCGGCGCACTGGGCCAGCGTGCCGACGCAGACCTGCCGGCCCCAGCTTCCGGTGGCCGTGGCGGTGAAGGTTCGCATGGCGTACATCCCGACCAGGCCCGCGATGACGATGCCGGGCAGGGCGGGTAGGAGTACCCGCCAGCACATGGCGCGGGCCAGGACGGCGCGCGGGGTGCCGCCGGCCACCAGCGCGGCGATGGCATGTCGGCGGGCGACGCCGGATTCGACGAGGGCGATCAGCAGGGTGAGGGCGGCGACGCCGATGAGGCCGAGCAGTACCGCGTTGACGATGTCGTGGACGTCCGAGCGGAAGGCAGCGGTGCCGCTCAGATCCATCGGTGCCTTGTCGTAGCCGAGGGCGGGGTCCAGCATCGCGGCGGTTCGTACCGCAACATCGGTGACCAGCCACGAGTGCAGCATCATCCCGGCCGCGCCGAAGGCCGTGGTGACCAGGATGACGGTGTAGCTGCGGCTGCAGTCGTACGGGTCGGCGAGGGTTTGGCGGGCGGCGATCAGCACGCTGGGGCGCCGGGTCACGCGCAGCAGCAGGCGGGCGCAGGTGTATCCGATCCAGGCGACGGTGAACATCAGCCCGAGCAGCACCAGGATCGTGCAGGCAAGCAGCCCGATGACGAGGACATGGTCGGACTGACCCCGACGGACGGACTCGCTGTGCAGCACCACGTCCAGCGCGGCCAGGCCGGCCAGGCCAATCACCAGCAGCAGCATGGGCCAGGCGCGTACCCGTTGCTGGCGGCTCTGCCGCAGGAGGCCGAACGGCGTGATCGCCACTCGGCGCAGCAGCACGACGGTGAGCAACGTCGCCAGCAACGGCACGGCGATCACGATGCCGATAATCTCCGGGTACGGCGGCAGTACGTCCGTCGGCAGGGGGCGCGTCCCGTCCGGTCCCGAGTTGTCCAGCAGCATCCGGCCGGCGAAGTAGGCAGCCCCGCCGAGTGCCGTCCCGATCGTCGCGGCCAGGCCGGTCTCCACCCCGGCGACCCATCCGATCTGAGCCGGCGTGGCCCCGGCCATCCGGAAGGCCGCCAGTCTGCGGTTACGGCCGGGCGCGCCGAGCCGAGCGCACTGCGCGACCAGAAACATGACGGGGATGCTGAACAGCAGCATCGCCAGCGCGACGTTGGGGAGAATGGTCGCGCCGGTGAGCATCCGGCTGTGATAGCGGCCGGACTCGGGCTCGATGGTCAGGACCGTGGCGCAGCACAGCAGCACCAACACGGCGACGGCGGCGCCGGCGGCGGTGATCGGCACGCGGGCCCGGTCGACACGGGTGCCGGCGAACGCCAGCCGGAAGATGCCGCCGGGCTTCACCGGGCCTCCCCGGAGATCGTGACCCGGCCGCCGGTCTCCACCCGACCGTCGCGCATGGTGATCTCGCGGTCCGCATAGGCGGCCACCTGCGCGTTGTGGGTCACGACCAACACGGTCGTGCCGTGATCGCGGGCCAGCCGGACTAGTTCGATCATGACCTGCTCGCCGGCGAGGGTGTCCAGTGCCCCGGTGGGCTCGTCGGCGAAGAGCACCTCCGGTTCGGTGACCAGCGCTCGGGCCAGTGCCACCCGCTGCTGCTGGCCGCCCGACATCTCGCCGGGTCGCTTGCCGCCCAGGTTGCCGATGTCGAGCCGGTCGAGCAGCCGTTGGGCCCGCACTGCCGCGTCCCGATACCGCGCTCCGCCCAGTTGCAGCGGCAGGGTCACGTTCTCGATCGCGGTCAGCTCCGGGACGACCTGGCCGAACTGGAAGAGCACCCCGAACACGGTTCGCCGCAGCCGCGAGCGGGCCGCCTCACTCTCGGCGGTGAGATTGCGCTGCTGGAAGTGCACGCTGCCCCGGTCCGGCCACAGGATCCCGGCGAGGCAGTGCAGCAGCGTCGACTTCCCGCAGCCGCTCGGACCGGTGACGGCGACGATCTCACCCCGGCCGATGGCCAGCGACACGTCCTGCAGTGCCGTGGTCTGCCCGTACGACTTCTCGATGTTCTTCGCTTCGAGGATGGGGGCGTTCATGCCAGCACCTCCGCGCGGAGCTGGCTGATCCGCCCCAGCGTGGTCGCCATCCAGCGCAGATCCGCATCGAGGTGGTTGAGCAGGTAGTCCGCAGCGGCCAGTTCGGTCACCGAGGCGCCGCCGGCGGTCTTGATCGTGGTCAGCTCACGCATCCGTACCAGATGGGCGGCGCGCTGGGTGGCGAGGAACGACCGGGCGGTCGCCTCGTCCGGTGTGGCGAGGAGCGCGACGATGACCTTGACGAACAGTTGGGCCGAGACGTGCATCGCAGGCGACACCTCCTGGCTGAGCCAGTGGTTCAGCTCGACCCGGCCGTCGGTGGTGAGCCGGTAGGCCACCCGGTCCGGCCCGCCGACCCGCTCGTGCGCCGCCTCGGCGATGTATCCGGCACGCAGCATCCGGGCCAGCGTCGTGTACATCTGCCCGAAGGCGAGGGGTTTGACCCCCAGCAGCCTGCGGTCATGCTCGTGCTTGAGCTCGTATCCATGGCTGATCCCCTGCGAGGCGAGGATGCCGAGCAGGGCATGCGTCGTCGACATGCGGCACACTATTCCCCCTAGGAATAGCTGCCGTCAAGCAACCACGTGGGTGGATACAGCGGTGAGGGGGTCCGGCCCTGAACGGCTAATTGCGTTGCCGCGCAGGGCCGCACGAAGGCATCCTTGAGCCCGTGACCAGGCCCGATCGCGACGGGCCACCCCCGGGCGCTCGGCACGCCCGGTCCGCGGCGGCGCGCGGCGTCCACCTCTCTCTCACTGAAGTACGGCGATCAGCCGTGCCCCCGGACGCCCGCGCCGTCGCACCCCACGATCGCCCGCCGGGTGAGAAGGCAACCCTTCCAACCCGGCGGCGTCAATAAGGGGCCCTTCCTTACGCCGCAGCCTCCAGCAGCAGCGAGATGCCCTGCCCCACGCCGATGCACATGGTCGCCAGGGCCCGCCGGCCGCCCCGGCGGCGCAGCTCCAGCGCGGCGGTGAGCGCCAGCCGGGCGCCGCTGGCGCCGAGCGGGTGGCCGAGGGCGATCGCGCCGCCGTTCGGGTTGACGTGCTCGGCGTCCTCGGGCAGCCCCAGCTCGCGCAGCACCGCCACGGACTGGGCGGCGAACGCCTCGTTCAGCTCGATCACGTCGAGGTCGGCCAGGCCGAGGCCGTGCCGGTCGAGCAGCTTGCGGGTGGCCGGGACCGGGCCGATGCCCATGATCCGCGGCGGCACTCCGGCCGCCGCCGCGCCGCTCACCCTGGCCAGCGGGGTGAGGCCGTAGCGGGCGACGGCCGCCTCGGAGGCGACCAGCAGGGCCACCGCGCCGTCGTTGACGCCGGAGGAGTTGCCGGCGGTCACCGTGCCGCCCGCGCGGAACGGGGTGGGCAGCGCGGCGAGCTTCTCCAGCGAGGTTTCCCGGGGGTGCTCGTCGACCTCGACCAGCTTCGTCTCCCGGCGACCGGCCGGCACGGTGATCGGCACGATCTCCTCGGCCAGCCGGCCGTCGGCCTGCGCCTTGGCGGTGCGCTGCTGGGAGCGGTACGCGAAATCGTCCTGCGCCGCGCGGTCGACACCGAAATCGGCGGCGACGTTCTCCGCCGTCTCCGGCATCGAGTCGATGCCCCAACCCTTCTCCATCAGTGGGTTGACCAGCCGCCAACCAATGGTGGTGTCGTACACCTCGGCGGTGCGGGAGAACGCGCTGGTCGCCTTCGGCATGACGAAGGGCGCCCGGCTCATGCTCTCCACCCCACCGGCCACCAGCAGGTCGGCGTCCCCGGCCACGATCGACCGGGCGGCGAGGGCGAGGGCGTCCAGGCCGGAGCCGCAGAGCCGGTTGACCGTGGTGCCCGGGACCTCCTCGGGCAGCCCGCCGAGCAGCGCCGCCATCCGGGCCACGTTGCGGTTGTCCTCGCCGGCCTGGTTGGCGCAGCCGAGGATCACGTCGTCGGTGCGGGCCCAGTCGACCGAGGGGTGGCGGGTGACCAGCTCGCGGATCACGTGCGCGGCCAGGTCGTCGGGGCGTACCCCGGCGAGGGCGCCGGCGTAGCGGCCGATCGGGGTGCGGACTCCGGCCACGAGATATGCGACGGTCATTGGCGCACGTCCTCCGGGGGATGAGGAAGGGGTCGGCGCTGCCCGCCGGATCACGGGGACGCCCGGCGCCAGGATATCCGCGCCTTGAACGGATAGGTTGGCGGCATGGCCCGGGCCCAGTTCAGCGCAGAAACCGCCGGCGGCGGGGCGTTCATCCGCCAGCCCAACCGGTTCACCGGTCGGGTCACCCCCCACTCGACCTCGCCGGAGGGCGGCGGCCCCGATGACCAGGACCGCTGGCCGTTGGAGGCCGGCCGGTACCGGTTGATCTGGTGTCGGGCCTGCCCGTGGGCGCACCGCGCCCGGATCGTGCGTGGCCTGCTCGGCCTGGAGGACGTGATCTCGCTGGGCACCGTCGACCCGATCCGGGACGAGCGGGGCTGGCGGTTCAGCCTCGACCAGGACGGGTTCGACCCGGCGCTCGGCATCGGCTTCCTCTCCGAGGCGTACCTCGCGACCGACCCGGACTACTCCGGGCGGGTAACCGTGCCGGCGCTGGTCGACACCCGGTCCGGCAAGGTCGTGACCAACGACTATCCGCAGCTCACCCTGGATCTGATCACCGAGTGGCGGCGGTTCCACAAGCCGGGCGCGCCGGATCT
Organism: Micromonospora sp. NPDC048999; assembly: GCF_040649295.1. Classification (NCBI taxonomy): domain Bacteria; kingdom Bacillati; phylum Actinomycetota; class Actinomycetes; order Micromonosporales; family Micromonosporaceae; genus Micromonospora; species Micromonospora sp. NPDC048999. The sequence goes on from NZ_JBEZFI010000004.1 coordinate 10,023, forward strand.
CTACCCGGTCGAGCTGCGCCCGGAGATGGACGCGCTGATGGCGGAGATCCACCGGGACGTCAACAACGGCGTCTACCGGTGCGGCTTCGCCACCTCGCAACAGGCGTACGACGAGGCGTACACCGCGCTTTTCGCGCGGCTGGACGCGCTGTCGGAGCGGCTGGCCGGGCGGCGTTACCTGATGGGCGACACGATCACCGAGGCGGACGTGCGGCTGTTCACCACGCTGGTCCGCTTCGACGTGGCCTACCACGGGCACTTCAAGTGCAACCGGCAGAAGCTCACCGAGATGCCGGTGCTCTGGGCGTACGCCCGGGATCTGTTCCAGACCCCCGGCTTCGGCGACACGGTCGACTTCGACCACATCAAGCGGCACTACTACGCCACCCACGAGATGATCAACCCGACCCGGATCGTGCCGCTCGGTCCGGACCTGAGCGGCTGGAGCACGCCGCACGGGCGTGCCTGAGCCGGGCGTCGTTCGGGCCGCCGCGGCATCGGCCGCCGCCGGTTGCGTGGTGGCCGGCACGGTCGCGGTGACGGTCGCCGTGGTCGCCGGTCCCGGCCCGGGCCTGACCGGGTACGTCAGCGAGGCCGGCGTCACCGACAGCCGGTACGCCGGGACGTACCGGATCGGGGTCTTCGCCCTGGCGGCGGCGCTGCTGCTGCTCGCGGTGGCGCTGCCTCCGGCGCTGCGCGCGGCGGCGGCGCTGCTCGCCGGCGGCGCGGCCGGCACGGCGCTCTCCGGCGCGGTCACGTGCACCGCCGGCTGCCCGCTGCCGCCGTTCCAGGCGGCCACCGTGGCCGACCTGGTGCATGGCGGCGCGAGCGTGGCGGCCACCGCCGCGGTGGTCCTCGCGATGCTGGCCCTGACTCTCACCCCGGCGGCGGGCCGGCGGCTGCGCCGGATCTCCGGGGTCGGTGCCGCGCTGGCCCTGCCGCTGTCCGCGGCGATCGCGCTGGCCATGCTGACGGTCGGCCGCGGCAGCGTGGCGGGGGTGCTGGAGCGGGTGCTGCTGGCGATCGCCGCCGCCTGGGGCCTGGCCACCGCCGCCGCCCTCGGGCTGGCCCGCCGATCGTGACGAACGGATCACCGGGCAATGAACCCGCCTTGTAAGGATCGTCACGCCCATCGCTCCTTCTAGCTGCACGGCGGCTGGGCGTATCGTCAATGGGCGATGACCAACGTCTGGAATCTCACCGTGCGCCTGTACGTCGACCTTCGACGGCAGGCCAGCGGTATCTGTCCGGCGCAGCCCCTCTCCTGACGCTGCCCGTTCGCCCTCTTCCACCAGACTTGGACGCATCCTCATGGCTTCCGCCCTGCGCAGGTTTCCCTTCTCCCTGCAGATCCTGCTCGGCCTCGTCCTCGGCGTGGCGCTCGGCTTCCTCGCCCGCGCCGGCGACCTTGCCTGGCTGACCACCACCCTCGACACCGTCGGTCACCTCTTCGTCCAGCTCCTCAAGCTGGCCGTCCCACCGCTGGTCTTCACCGCCATCGTGGTCAGCGTGGTCAGCCTGCGCGGCGTGGCCAACGCCGCCCGGCTCGCGCTGAAGACGCTGCTCTGGTTCGGCATCACCGCGCTGATCGCGGTGGGCATCGGCATCGGCATCGGACTGCTCACCGACCCGGGCAAGGGCGTCACGCTCGACCTGGCCGGCGCCGCCGCGCCGAACCGGACCGGTTCCTGGACCGACTTCCTCACCGGCATCGTGCCGACCAACCCGGTCGGCGCGTTCGTGGAGGGCAACGTCCTCCAGATCGTCTTCCTCGCCCTGGTGGTGGGCGTCGCCGCGATGCTGATCGGCGAGGCCGCCGAGCCGTTCGTGGCGCTCAACCGCTCGCTGCTGGCCATCGTGCAGAAGGCGCTCTGGTGGGTCATCCGGCTCGCCCCGATCGGCACGCTCGGCCTGATCGGCAACGCCATCGCCTCGTACGGCTGGGACCTGCTGGCCCCGCTCGCCAGGTTCACCACCGCCGTCTACGTCGGCTGCGCGATCGTGCTCTTCGTGGTCTACCCGCTGCTGCTGGTGGCCGCCGGCCGGCTCAACCCGCTGCGCTTCTTCGCCGGCGCCTGGCCCGCCATCGAGCTGGCCTTCGTCTCCCGCTCCTCGGTGGGCACCATGCCGGTGACCCAGCGTTCCGTCGAGCGGCTCGGCGTCCCCCGCGAGTACGCCTCCTTCGCGGTGCCGTTCGGCGCCACCACGAAGATGGACGGCTGCGCGGCCATCTACCCGGCCCTGGCGGCGATCTTCGTGGCCCAGGTCTTCGGGGTGCACCTGGGCGTCACCGACTACCTGCTGATCGCCTTCGTCTCGGTGGTCGGCTCGGCGGCCACCGCCGGTCTGACCGGCGCGATCGTGATGCTCACCCTGACCCTGAGCACGCTGGGCCTGCCGCTGGCCGGCGCCGGCCTGCTGCTGGCGATCGACCCGATCCTGGACATGATCCGCACCGCCACCAACGTTGCCGGTCAGGCGCTCGTACCGACCATCGTCGCCGCCCGCGAGGGCACCCTCGACCGGGCGAAGTACGACTCGGCCGGCAAGCGCGACCTGGTGGACGCGGACGAGGCCGACCGCCCCGCGGAGCGGCTGGACCCCGTCCCCGCCTGAGCACGCCGCACGAAGGAGGGCTCCCCGACCCTCCCCCGTCGCACGGAGGAGGGCCCCGGGCCCTCCTCCGTGGTCTCCGAGGAAGGATCACCCGCATGAGTGCCCTGTTCACCCCGCTCGCCCTGCGCGGCGTCACCCTGCCCAACCGGATCGCCCTGGCGCCGATGTGCCAGTACAGCGCCGGCCCGGACGGCCTGCCCACCGACTGGCACCAGATCCACCTCGGCTCCCGCGCGGTCGGCGGCGCCGGGCTGATCATCACCGAGGCCACCGCAGTGGTGCCCGAGGGGCGAATCAGCCCCCAGGACACCGGGCTCTGGTCCGGCGCGCACGTCGACGCGTGGCGGCCGATCACCACGTTCGTCGCCACCCAGGGGGCGGTGCCGGCCGTGCAGCTGGCGCACGCCGGGTTCAAGGCGTCGACGTACCGGCCGTGGGCCGCGCACCGGGGCGGCGTGCCGGACGCCGAGGGCGGCTGGACGCCGGTCGGCCCCGGCAGCGAGCCGTTCCTTCCCGATCACCGGCGGCCGACCGCGCTGGACGCGGCCGGAATCACCCGGGTGGTCGAGGCGTTCGCCGTCGCCGCCGGGCGGGCACTCGACGCCGGCTTCGGCGCGGTGGAGATCCACGCCGCGCACGGTTACCTGCTGCACGAGTTCCTCTCGCCGCTCACCAACCACCGCGCCGACGGCTACGGCGGCGACCGGGTCGGCCGGATGCGGCTCACCCTGGAGGTGGCCCGGGCGGTCCGAGCCGCGGTCGGCGAGTCCGTACCGGTGCTCACCCGGATCTCCGCCACCGACTGGGTGGACGGCGGCTGGACCGTCGAGGACAGCGTGGTGCTGGCCGGCGAGCTGGCCGATGCGGGCGTCGACCTGGTGGACACGTCCTCCGGCGGTGCGTCGGCCGGCGCGAGCATCCCCATCGGCCCCGGCTACCAGGTGCCGCTGGCTGCCCGGATCCGCCGCGACACGGGCGTGCCGACCGGCGCGGTCGGCCTGATCGTCGAACCGGAGCAGGCCGAGCAGATCGTCGCCGACGGCGAGGCCGACCTGGTACTCCTCGGCCGCGAGCTGCTGCGCGACCCATACTGGCCACGCCGCGCCGCCACCAAACTCAGCGCTGAGCCGCACTGGCCCAACCAATACACCCGCGCCTTCTGACCCCACCCACCCCACCCCACCCCGACCCCGCCGGGTTGATCATGAAGTTAGCGGCGACAAATCGGACGCCGAGCGCCGCTAACTTCATGATCACCAGGGTGGGGGCGGGGGTGGCGGGGTTAGCCGGCTAGGTGGGTCCAGGTGGGTTCCAGGGTGTGCCAGGGGCCCTGGGCGGCCACGGCGCCGTCGACCAGGACCACCACGTGGTCGGCGCGGACCAGGGCGGCGCGCTTGGAGGTGGACCCGACCACCGTCACCCCGTGCTCGCGCAACGCCGCCCAGAGCGCCAGCTCGGTGGTGACGTCCAGCGCGGACGACACGTCGTCGGCGACCAGCAGCTCGGTACGCGGCGCCAACGCCCGGGCCAGCGCCAACCGCTGAAGCTGCCCGCCGGAGAGCCGGGTGCCCTTGTGCCCGATGAGCAACCCGAGCCCGCCTCCCGCGGCTGCCAGGTCATGGTCGAGCTGAGCGGTCGACACCGCGCCGGCGGCGTCCACCTGGTGCCCGAGCGCGATGTTGTCGGCCACCGTGCCGGAGAGCACCCGGGGCAGCTGCCCGACGTACCCGACCTGGTTGGGGCGGAGGAACAACTCCGGCTCGGTGATCGGCTCGCCGTTCCAGCGCAGCGTGCCGGTGTGGTGGACGATCCCGGCGAGGGCCCGCAGCAGCGACGACTTGCCCGAGCCGACCGGCCCGACCACCAGCACCAACTGCCCGCGCTCGATTGTGAGGTCGACATCGCGTACGGCGAGGATGCCGTCGGAGTGCAGCGCGCCGAACCCGGTCAGCTCCAGCCGGCGCAGCGGGTGCCGGGGCGGCGCTTCCGGCGCCGGGGCGGTCCCCACGGCCAGGTCCACCCCCGGCACCTCCGCCGAGTAGGTGGCGACGCCGGTCATCGCCACGGTCCGCCGGGTCCACACCCGGGCCGACGGGTACTGCGAGACCAGGGACGCGGTGGTCCAGGCGAACCAGCGGGCCGCGGCGAGTGTGGAGACCGCCACCAGGGTGGCCCCGGCGGAGAGCCCGCCGGCGAGGTAGAGCGCCCACGCCCCGATCGGCAGCAGCCCGCTGGCCATGGACGGGGTGGACCGCGCCCACACCTGCATGGCGATCTCCCGCCGCTGCCGGTCGCTGCGGACGGTGTCCAGCGCCGCGAGGTGGTCCAGCACCGGCCGGGTGGCGCCGGCGAGCTTCACCGTACGGGCGGAGGAGAGCGAGGAGACCAGCGCGGTGGCGAAAGCGGCCCGGGCCTTGACGGTGCCCCTGGCGCTGCGCTCCAGGCGGGGCGCGAACAGCGTGGCCGCCAGCCCCGAGAGCACCATGGTGCCGAGGAAGAACAACGCCGGTACGAAGCTGCCGGTCACCAGGGTCATGGTGATCAGGATGGCCAGCGAGATGAACTGGTCCATCAGGTTGTCGGCGAGCTGCACCACCCGATCGGTGTCGCCGCCCTGGGCCACCACCTCGGCGGGGGTGTGCCGGCTGACCCGGCGGGCTCCGGTCTGCCCGTGCACCAGACGCAGGCTGATCCGCAGCATCTGCCGGATCCACCACTGCGGGAACCAGAGGTTGGTCAGGTACGGCAGCGGCAGCACGACCAGCAACGCGGCGACGATGCCGAGCGCCGGCAGCCACGGGTCGCCGCCGCTGATCACCTCGGCCCAGAGCCACGGCAGCACCGAGCCGTCCAGCCCGAGCAGCGTCATCACGACGAACAGCCCGACGGAGATCAGGCCGTACCGTGGGTCGTTGATGCCCAGCCGGAAGATCTCCCGCAGGGTCCGCGCGGGCGGCGCGGCGGGTGCCGGCGGCGGGTCGGTGCGCGGCACGGCGACCTGGCGTGGGACGGCGACCGGCGCGGCCGGTTCCGCCGGCTCGTCGGACCACCCGTCGTCGCCCGGCCCGTTTAGCAGCTCCACCCCGCCGTGCCGGCCACCGACCCCGGCGTACGCGCTGGCGTTGCTGGTGGCGAGCAGCTCGGCGAAGCGGGCCGACTCGCGCAGCGGGCCGGCCTCCAGCACCGCGCCGTCGGCCATCACCACGACCTCGTCGCTGCGGCGCACCGAGGAGAGCCGGTGCGCGATGACGATGCCGATCCGGTCGGTGAGCAGCCGCTCGGTGGCCTGGCGTACCCGGGTCTCGGTGACCGGGTCGAGCCGGGCGGTGGCCTCGTCGAGGATCACCACGTGCGGGTCCCGGACCAGGATCCGGGCGAACGCCACGAGCTGCTCCTGCCCGGCGGAGAGCACGTGCCCGCCCTCGCCCAGCTTCGTGTGCACCCCGTCGGGCAGCTCGGTGATCCAGCCGGCCAGGCCCAGCTCCTCCAGTGCCCGGGTGGCGTCGTCGAGCAGGGCGGGGTCGAAGAGCGCGACGTTCTCGGCCAGGGTGCCGGCGAGGATCTCCGTACGCTGGGGCACCACCGCGATCCATCGGCGCAGCGCCTCGACGTCCAGGTCGACCAGGTCGGTGTCGCCGAGGAAGACGCTGCCGCGCGGCACGTCCACGGCCCGGGTGAGCACCTTGGCCAGCGTCGACTTGCCCGACCCGGTCCGCCCGACCAGGGCGTACGACCGGCCCCGGGCGAAGGTGAGCCGGACGTCGCGCAGCGCCGGCCCCCGGTCGTCCCCGGCGGCGGGGTAGCGGAAGGTGAGCCCGCGGACGGTGAGGTCACCGTCGACCGGGGCGACCCCGCCGGCGGGTTCCTGCCCGGCGGCGGAGAGCAGCTGCACCCTGGCCCAGGCGCCGAGCGCGTACTGCAGGTGCGGCACCCAGCGGGCGATGTGCTCGACGGTCGCGCCGAAGGCGAGGGCGAGCAGCCAGATCGCGGTGAGCCGGGCGCCGTCCACCCGGCCGGTGTGCAGCGCCCACGCCCCGGCGAGGACCACGGCGGCGATGCCGGTCCGGATACCGCCGGCGGCGACGGCGCTGACCCGGGCGGACATCCGGAACACCCGGCCGCCCCGGGAGATCACCTCGGCGGCCCGCCGCGCGTACAGCCGCAGCACGTACGGCCGGGCCAGGCTGGTCCGCACGTCGTCCTGGCCGTGCACCGCCTCCTCCATCACGGCGGCCAGGTCGGACCAGGCCTCCTCCTCGGCCATCCGGGCCGGGGCGATCTGGGCGGTGGGTTTCCGCAGCAGCACGCCGAGCAGCAGGGTCAACACGACCATCCCGACGCCGGCCGGCCACCAGACGAACAGCGCGCTGAGCGTGGCGAGCAGGCAGACGGCGAGCCCCTGGGCCAGCCGTACGCCGGTGTTTCGCATTTCGGCGGCGACCTGGTAGACGTCGTTGTCGATCCGGTCGAGCAGCTCGCCGACCGGGGTGGTCTCCAGGGTGGGCAGGTCCTGGCCGAGCGCCACCCGACACAGCCGGCGGCGTACGTCGGCGGACCAGTCGGCGGTGAGGCCGGCCATCAGCAGCCCGATGATCAGGTCGCTGACCACGGCCACGACCAGCGCCACGGCCAGGGCGGTGAACCAGCCGCTCGACCGGTGCACCAGCACCGGGCCGGCCAGCGCCGAGGCGGCTGCCTGGCCGCCAGCGGCGAGCAGGATGAGCAGGACTACGACCACCATCCGACGCGGCGCGGTGGCCCAGAGATCGCGGAGCAGGCGCATGGAAGGTCCTCCGGACTCGGGTCGGCATGGGGGCGGTACCCCCAGCCTTCCGGTCCGGCCGCGACAGCTCAAACCATTTACGTCTGGGCGACCCGGCGGACGATGCCCAGCAGGGCTTCCTGCACCTCCTCGATCGGCCGGTCCGGCTGGAAGACCAGCCAGTCCACGGCCACCACCAGCCCCACGCCGAACAGCGCCGAGCTGGCCGTACGCACGTCCAGGTCGGCGGGGAGGTCGCCGCTGGCCACGCCGGCCCGCACGGTTTCCGCGATCACCTCGATGGCCTCGCCGCGCAGCAGCCGCAGGGTCTGCTGCCACTCGCGGTTGGTCCGCCACATCTCGGAGAGCAGGAGCTGGGCGAACGCCCGGTAGCGGCGGATGTACTCCAGTTCGGCGCGGACCAGCGCGGCGAGCGCCTCGCGGGGTGGCAGCCCGGCGACGGCGGCCCGGAATTCGGCGGTGAGCAGGCCGATGCCGTGTCGCAGCAGCTCCTCGAAGAGGACCGTCTTGGACTCGAAGTTGTAGTAGACGGTCCCCTTCGCCACCCCGGCCCGGGCGGCGATGTCGTCCACGGTGGTGGCGGAGAAGCCGCGTTCGGCGATCAGCTCGACCGCCGCCACGAAGAGCCGCTGACGGGTGTCCTCCCGCCGCCGAGATCGTCCGTCCGTCACGCGTCCTCCCCGTCGCCCGGTCCGGTGTCGGCCGCCGGGGCGGCCCGTCAGCATCCTCACATGGCCAGCTCGGGGTGCAGCTTGGCCGGGGTGAGCCGGCGGGACCGCCGCGCGGCGCCGACGGTGAGCAGCACCGCGCCCGTCCCGAAGGCGAGCAGCACCAGCGCCCCGGTGACCACCGTCGCGGCGGGGCCACCGTTGATGGTGTGCCGCAGGCCGGCCACCGCGTACGTCATCGGCAGCCAGGGGTGGATCGCCTCGAAGAAGCCGGGCGAGGTCTGCACCGGATAGGTGCCGCCGGAGGAGGTGAGCTGGAGCATCAGCAGCGCCAGCGCGACGAGCCGGCCGGCCGGGCCGAGCGCCACGCCGAGCAGCTGCACGATCGCGGTGAACGCCAGCGAGGTCAGCGCGAGCAGGCCCAGCGTCGCCGGCCCGTGCCGCGGGTCGAGGCCGAGCACCAGGGTCACCACGGTATAGAGCACCCCGGCTTGGGCCAGGCCGATCGCCGCGGCGGGCAGCCAGCCCGCGAGCACCACCCGCCAGCCGGGCGCGCCGGACATCACGTGCCGCCGGTTGACCGGCCGCAGCAGCAGGTACGTGATCATCGCGCCGACCCAGAGGGCGAGGGACAGGAAGTACGGGGCGAAGCCCACCCCGTAGGAGCCGGCCGGATGGTGCGCGGTGCGGATCAGGTCGACCGGGTCGCCGAGGATGCCGGAGCGGCTGTCCGCGTCGTGGTAGCCGGGCAGCTTCCGCTCCCCGGCGGCGAGCCCGTCGGCCAGTTCGCCGGCGCCGCTCTCCAGCTTGGTCAGCCCCTCGACGAGCCGGTTGCCGCCGCTGCTGAGCTGGGTCAGGCCGCCGTCGAGCTGGCGGGCGCCGGTGGCGAGCCGGTAGAGCCCGCTGCGGAGCTGGTCGGCGCCGTCGGTGGCGTCGCCGAGCCCGTCGCGGAGCCGGGCGCTGCCCTGGGCGAGGGTGGTGAGCCCGCTGGCGAGCTGGTCGACCTTGGCTCGGGCAGCGGCGATGTCATCGGCCAGGTGCGGCGCGGCGGCGGCGACCTCCCCGGCGGTCTGCGCGACCTCGGTCATCTGCCGCTTGAGCGCGGCCAGGTCGGTCCGGTCGAGCGTGGACACCATGGTCCGAGCCGCGGTGACCGCCCGGTCGGCGGCCTGCCGGGCGGCGACCAGGTTCGGGTCGTCGGCCAGCTCGGGGTGCGCCCGCACGACCGCGTCGAGGCGGTCGCGGACCTGGTCCGCCCGGGTCACCACCTCGTCCGCCCGGGCCGGCAGCGCGTCGACCCCGTCGGCGAGCGCCTGCGCGCCCTCGGCGACGGCGGTGGCGGCCCGCTGGATGTCGGCGGCGTTGCGCCGCAGCAGCGCCTCGTACCGGTCGGCGGCGGCGTCCACCTGGGCAGCGGCCGCCCGGGTTTCGGTGGCCGCCCGGCTGGCGCCGTCGGCGAGCTGGGCCGCGCCGGTGTAGAGCTGGTCGAGGCCGCCGGCCAGCTCGGCCGCGCCCTGGGCGGACTGGTTGAGGCCGCTTGCGAGCTGCCCGGCGCCGTCCTCGGCGCCGTCCAACCCGTCGGCGAGCTTGCCGGCGCCCTGCTGCGAGACGCCGAGCCCCTCGTGCAGCTGCCCGGCCCCGTCGGCGGCCCGGCCGGTCTCGGCCTTGGCGTCGGTGAAGCCGACCAGCATCCGGTCGAAGTACGAGGCGGCGGTGCTCTGCGCGGCGGCGGCCCGGATCTCACCGAACGCGGAGCGGGCCAGCAGCCCGGAGAGGTAGTTGGTGGCGTCGTCGTTGACCAGCTTCAGCTCGCCCCGGCGGGCCGGCTGGTCCGGTTCCGGGCTGCTGGCCAGGGTGGCGGAGAAGTCCGCCGGGATGGCGAACACCAGGTGGTAACGGCCATCGCGCAGCCCTTCGGTGGCGTCGGCCTGGTCGGTCACCGTCCAGCCGAAGACCCTGCGGTTGAGCAGCTCGTCGGTCAGATCCCGGCCGGCGTGCACCTCGGTGCCGTCGCCGGCCTTCGCCGGACGGTCGCCGTTGACCAGGGCGACCGGGATCCGGTCGAGCTTCCCGTACGGGTCCCAGAACGCATAGAGGTAGAGGGCACCGTAGAGCAGCGGGACGACGGTGAGCACAGCGAGCGCCGCGCGCGGCAGTCGGCCCCGGGTCATCCGGCGCAGCTCGACCAGTGCGAGTCGAAGGACACTCATACGGTCACCTCGTCGGTTGGAGACGCCAGGTGGACGGCGGTGGCGGGCGCACCCGGCTCGACCGCGCGGGCGCTGGCGATCACCGCGTACCCCTGGTCGGCGAGGCGGGCCAGGGCGGCCCAGATCCGCTCCCGCTCGGGCCCGTCGGACCCCGCGTCCACGTCGTCGGCGACGATCAGGCTCGGGCCGCTCAGGCTGGCCAGCACGAGACCGAGCAGCTGCCGCTCGACGGGGGTGAGGTCGCGCCCGTACCGGGCGGGGTCGAGCGGGGCGTCGGTGAAGCCGGCGCCGGCGATCGCGGCGGCGAAGGCGTCCCGGCGGTACGCCCGTCGCGCCCGTACGGCGGCGACCGGGACGAGCTGCAGGCGGCGGCGTGGCACCGGCCCGAGCAGCAGCAGCCGCTCCTGGATGTGCTCGGCCACGGTCAGCGTCGGGTCGGGTTCGTGCACTCCGGCGACCTGCCCGAGCGCGGCCGGGCCCCGGCGGCGCAGCTCCCCCTCGTTGTGCGGGAAGCGCCCGGCCAGGGTGAGCAGCAGCGAGGTACGTCCGCTGCCGGGCGGCCCGGTGACCGCGTGCAGTTCTCCCGCCTCGGCGGTGAGGTCGACGTTCCGGTAGACCCAGCCGCGGCGGGTACGCAGCCCCAGCCCGCTGGCTTCGACGATCTTCATCGTCCGCCCCAAAGTCTATACTGACTGGTCAGTTCAAAAACATGCCCAGCATAACGACGGCTGTCCGGTTCGACGCAATTCGGGGCGGCGTGATCCTCGCCATGCCGCCGGCTGGCCGGCTCAGAAAAGGACGGTGGCGAGGGTGCCGACCGGGCGGAAGCCGCAGCGCGCGTAGACCCGCCGGGCGGGCAGGTTGAAGTCGTTGACGTAGAGGCTGACCGTCGGCGCGACCCGGACCAGTGCGTCGCGCACCACCGCCGCCATCGCCGCGGTGGCGATCCCCCGCCCCCGCCACTCGGGCGCCACCCAGACCCCCTGCACCTGGGCGGTCCGCCGGGTCACCACGGCCAACTCGGCCTTGAAGATCACCTTGCCGTCGGCGAACCGGGCGTAGGCCCGGCCGGCGCGGACCAACTCGGCCACCCGCCGCCGGTAGCCGCGCCCGCCGTCCTCGGCCAACGGCGAGACCCCGACCTCCTCGGTGTACATCGCCACCGCCGCCGGGAAGAGCCGATCGACCTCACCACCGCGCACCCGGCGGACCTCCGGGTCGGCCGCCACGGTGGGCAGGGCGTCCGTGGCCAGCAGCGGTTGGTTGGGGCGTACGTCCCGGGCCGGCCCCCAGTAGGCGGACAGGCGGTCCCAGAGCCCGAGCACCGCGTCGGCCCGCCCGACGATCGAGGAGCAGAGCCGTTCCTCGGTGCTCAGCAGGTCGGCGAAGGCGGCCACCGCCGGCTCCGAGGCGAGGACCGGAGTCAGGTTGCCGCCCAGCCAGCAGATCGACTCCAGGCTGCGCCGGGCGCCGTAGCCCAGGATCCGGCCCTCGGCCCGCCACCAGGCCAGCCCACGGGCGGCCACCCGCTCCGCGACCTGCGCCCCGCCGAAGGGGTCGAGGTCGAGCAGCCGTTCGACCGCGCGGCGCTCCGACTCCCCCAGTTGGCGTACGGGCACGGTGAGCACGACTATCAGCCTGCCAGATCCACCCCGTGGCGCGCGGGCCGACCTTGGGACCTCGGCCGGAACGCGGGCCGCGTCGCCGAGCGGCGACTCAGCCGACCGGGGCCGGCTCGGCGGCCGCCTCGGCCGGCCGGGTCCGTCCCGCCCAGGCCACCACCGGCGGCACCAGCGCCCCGAGCAGGAGGAACAGGACACCGAGCAGCAGCCAGCCGGGTACGCCCCAGCCGACCGCCAGGGTGGTCACCACCACCGGCGCCACCATGGAACCGAGCTGCATGCCCATCCCGTACGCGCCCTGGTACTGGCCTTGGGCGTGTGCGGGGGCGAGCCCGAACGAGATGCCCCAGCCGGCCGCCGCGTGCCACAACTCGCCGACCACGTGCACCAGCGCCCCGGCCAGCAGCAGCGCGACGGCGACCGGGGTGGGCACCCCGCCGCTGGCCGCGAAGAGCACGCAGGCGGCCGCGATCACCGCGCCGGCCCGTCGGGCGGCCCGGGCGGCACCGGTCAGTTCCTCGGTGCCCCGCGCGGCGCGGACCTGGAAGAGCACGACCATCACCGTGTTGACCAGCATGCAGCCCGAGACGAGCCAGCGCGGCGCGGTGGTGTGGCCGGCGATCCAGAGCGGCAGGGCGATGTTGACCAGCCCGAAGTGCATGGACATCAGCCCGTCCAGCACGGTGAAGGCGAGAAACGGGCGGTCCCGTAGCGCAATCAGGCGCGGGCCGTGCGCCGGCGCCGGCACCGGCGGCAGCGCGGGCAGCCGGAGCAGGATCGCCGCGGCGGCCAGGTAGGTCACCGCGTCGAGCACGATCAGCGTCACGTACGCCGGCCGGGTGTCCGCGGCGATGCCGAAGCCGGCGGCCACCGCCCCGACGGAGATCCCCACGTTGGTGACCGCGCGCAGCCAGGCCCGGGTCCGGACCCGCTGGTCGGGCGGGACCGCCCCGGCGATCAGGGCGCCCCGGGCCCCCCGGGTGACCGCGTCGGCGACGGCCATCAGCACGCCGACCGCGAGGAACGCCGGGAACGACCGGACGGCCATCAGGGCGGCGGTGAAGGCGGCCGAGGCGAGCAGCGCGGCGAGCTGCATCCCGCGTGGGCCGTACCGGTCGGCGAGGTAGCCCATCGGGGTGCTGGCCACGAGGCTCACCAGCGCGGTCACGGTGAGGCCGACGCCTACCTGGGCCACGGTCAGCCCCACCGATCGGGTCAGGAAGAGCGCGCTGACGGTCAGCCAGGTGCCCCGGCCGATCGTGTTGACCAGGGTGGAGAGGGCGAGAGTCCGGGCGGGACCCGGTTCGGGGAGCAGACGCACGCGGGACACCTTAGCAAGACGTACGTACGGTTTGCAGCCCGTCCAGTAATTTGTGTTGTCGGCGATGCATTGCCGATATATCGTCGAAGCATCAACGATAGGCAGACCGAAGGAGAGCCTGATGGGTTTCCATCAACGACTGCACGAGAAGCGGATGCGCGGCTTCGGCTTCCCGCCCGTACCGCCCGGCCCGTGGCCGTTCCCGCCCGGCCCGCACGGCCACGGCCACGGGCACGGCCGTGGCGGACGGGGCCGCGGACGGGGCCGCCGACCCAACGTGCGCGGTGCCGTGCTGGCCCTGCTCACCGAGCGGCCGATGCACGGCTACGAGATGATCCAGGAGATCGACTCCCGGACCGGCGGGGCCTGGCGACCCAGCCCCGGCTCGATCTACCCGACCCTGCAACTGCTGGAGGACGAGGGCGTCATCGCCGCCGCCCCGGAATCCGACGGCGGACGGAAGCGGTTCGCCCTCACCGAGCGGGGGCGTGACGAGGCGGCCACGGCGGCGCAGACGCCGCCCTGGGCGGAGTTCGCCGAGACGACCGTCAACAGCTGGCACGACATCCGCGACGCTGGCGCCCAGGCGATGCACGCGCTGCGCCAGGTGATGATGACCGGCACCGACGACCAGCGGGAACGCGCCGCCCAGGTGCTCGACGAAACCCGCCGCAAGCTGTACGCCATCCTCGCCGAATCCGAGTGAACAAGTGCCCTGTGCGCCCCGGCAGGGTGGCCCGGAGCGGCCGCCCTGCCAGGCGCCGGCGCGTGGTCAGCCGCGCCGGCGCACCGTGACGAGCAGATACTCCCATCGCATCGCCCCGGCCTCGATGTGCCTCCGCGCCAGGTCGGCGAGGTCCTGATCCAGGGCGGCGACCCGCTCGGGGTCGCCGGCGATCGCCCGGTACACCGCGATCGTCGGTCCGTAGTGGGCCTTGAAGAAGTCGCGGAACTCCTCCGGGCTGGCGAACCGGTCCACCGTGACCGCCTGCCGGCGGGTGATGACATCGGCGACCCGGTCCCCGAGCAGCGCCCGGACGTGGTCCTCGCTCCCCCACAGCGGCGGGGGCTGCGCGCCCGGCGGTGGCGGTGGGGCGTACGGCTTCATGGTGGCGAACATCTGCCCGATGAACCCCTCGGGCGTCCAGTTGACCAGGCCGATCGTGCCGCCCGGCCGGCACACCCGGACCAGTTCGTCGGCGCCGGCCTGGTGCCGAGGCGCGAACATCACGCCCACGCAGGACAGGACCCGGTCGAACTCCCCGTCGGCGTACGGGAGCGCCTCGGCGTCGGCCTGTTGCCATTCCAGCTGGGCGCCGCGCTCAACGGCTAGCGCCCGCCCGATCTCCAGCAGCTCCGGGGTCAGGTCGCTGGCCACCACGCTGGCCCCGGCCAGGGCCGCCGGGATGGCCGCGTTGCCGGTGCCGGCAGCCACGTCCAACACCCGGTCGCCGGGGCCGACGCCGGCCGCCTGCACCAGGGTCGCCCCCAGCTCGGGAATGACCTCCGCAGCAACCGCGGCGTAGCTGCCGAGCGCCCACATCTGCCGGTGCCCGGCCTTCACGGCCCGGTCCCGCTCCATCGATTCGATCATGACTGCTCCTCTGCCTCGTCCTCTCCAAACGGACGGTAGGCAGCGGGAAACCGGCGACCTAGTACGAGATCTGTACCGGTCCCGACAGGTTCCTGGCTCGGCCGCCGGGTCCGGCGTAGCGTGCCGGTTATGGGGGCCTCCTACCACCAGTTCTGCCCCGTCGCGAAGGCCATGGAACTGCTCGACGAGCGCTGGACGCTGCTCGTCGTCCGGGAGCTGGTGAGCGGGTCCGAGCGGTTCAACGAGCTGCGCCGGGGCCTGCCCCGGATGTCACCCACCCTGCTGTCCCGGCGGCTGCACCAGCTCGTCCGGGCCGGCGTCGTGGAGCGGCGCGTTGACGGCGCCGACGTGCGGTACGTCCCGACCCAGGCGGGACGGGAGCTGCGGCCGGTGCTCGAGGCACTCGGCGCGTGGGGGGTCCGATGGATCGGTGAGCTGGGTGACGCCGACCTGGACCCGAAGCTGCTGCTGTGGGACATGCACCGCCACGTCGACCACGGTGCCGTGCCGGCGGGACGTACCGTCGTGCACTTCCGCTTCCGGGACGTGCCCGCGGACCTGCGGGCCTGGTGGCTGGTCATCGCCACCGGGGAGGCCGACGTCTGCGACGTGGACCCGGGGCACGAGGTGTCCGTGACGGTGACCGCGAGCCTGCGCGCCCTGGTGCAGGTCTGGCTGGGTGACCTGGGCTGGCCCGAGGCGCTGCGCACCGGTGCGGTGGAGGTGGTCGGGCCGGAGGCGCTCCGCCGGGCCCTGCCCCGGTGGTTCACCCTCTCCGAGTTCGCCACCGTCCCCCGGCCGGTGCGGGCCTAGACGACGCGTGCGGCCGCCCCCGGCGGGGACGGCCGCACGTCGTCGGCGGTTCGGCGGTCAGTGCACGGTGACGGTGGGGCCGGGGACCAGGTCTCGAAGATCCTCGGGGATCTCGGCGCCCATCTCGTCGGCGAGGCGCAGCGCCTCCTCGATCAGCGTCTCCACGATCTGCCCCTCGGGCACGGTCTTGATGACCTGGCCCTTGACGAAGATCTGGCCCTTGCCGTTGCCGGAGGCGACGCCGAGGTCCGCCTCGCGGGCCTCGCCGGGGCCGTTCACCACGCAGCCCATGACGGCGACGCGCAGCGGCACCGGCAGCCCCTCCAGACCGGCGGTGACCTCCTCGGCCAGCTTGTAGACGTCGACCTGGGCCCGGCCGCAGGACGGGCAGGAGACGATCTCCAGGCCCCGCTCCCGCAGGCCCAGCGACTCCAGGATCTGGTTGCCGACCTTGATCTCCTCCACCGGCGGGGCGGAGAGCGAGACCCGGATGGTGTCGCCGATGCCCTCGGCCAGCAGCGCGCCGAAGGCGACCGCCGACTTGATGGTGCCCTGGAACGCCGGCCCGGCCTCGGTCACGCCCAGGTGCAGCGGGTAGTCGCACTTCTCGGCGAGCTGCCGGTACGCGCGGATCATCACCACCGGGTCGTTGTGCTTGACCGAGATCTTGATGTCCCGGAAGCCGTGCTCCTCGAACAGCGAGCACTCCCAGAGCGCCGACTCGACCAGCGCCTCGGCGGTCGCCTTGCCGTACTTGGCCAGCAGCCGCTTGTCCAGCGAACCGGCGTTGACGCCGATCCGGATCGGCACGCCCGCGTCACCGGCGGCCTTGGCGATCTCCTTGACCTTGTCGTCGAACTGCCGGATGTTGCCCGGGTTCACCCGGACCGCCGCACAGCCGGCGTCGATCGCGGCGAAGACGTACTTCGGCTGGAAGTGGATGTCGGCGATCACCGGGATCTGCGACTTCTTCGCGATCGCCGGCAGCGCCTCCACGTCGTCCTGGGACGGCACGGCGACCCGGACGATCTGGCAGCCGGACGCGGTCAGCTCGGCGATCTGCTGGAGCGTCGCGTTGATGTCGGCGGTCAACGTGGTGGTCATCGACTGCACCGAGACCGGCGCACCCCCACCGACCGGCACTGAGCCGACCATGATCTGGCGGCTGGCCCGGCGCGGGGCGAGCGGCGGCGGCGGTACGGGAGGCATCCCGAGACTGACAGCGGTCACTTCAGGCACTCACCTTGAGAAGAGCGTGATCGGGTTGACGACGTCCGCGGTGACGGTCAGCAGCGTGAACGCGCCACCGATCAGGATCACCGCGTACGTGATGGGCATGAGCTTGAGGTAGTCGACGCGGCCCGGGTCGGGGCGGCGCAGGCGCGCGTAGATCCAGGAGCGCACCCGCTCGAACCAGGAGATCGCGATGTGCCCGCCGTCGAGCGGCAGCAGCGGCAGCAGGTTGAACACCCCGATGAAGAAGTTCAGGCCGATGAAGAGGCTGACGAACAACTCCCAGGCGTTGTGCTGCACCGCCTCACCGCCGAGCCGGGTGGCGCCGACGACGCTGATCGGGGTGTCGACCGCCCGCTCCCCGCCGGTGATCGCGGTCCACAGGGCCGGCACCTTCTGCGGGATCCGCTTCATCGACTCGTACGTGCCGACGGCGAGCTTGCCGGTGTAGTCGGTGGTCGCACCGATCGCGTCGACCGGGCCGTGCTTGACGATCATCGGGACGCCCGGGGGCAGCGGCATGATCTCGACGCCGAGCGCCGACACGGTGGTCGGGTCGCCCTTGGGATTGTCCAGCGGCCTGCGCTGCACCGGCGCGAGGTCCGCGTGAACCTCACCGGACACGCCATCGCGCTCGTACCGGATCGTGGCCGGGCCCGGCGGCAGGGCCCGGATCTGCTTGATCAGGTCCATGTTGGTGGCGACCGCGGTCCCGTTGATTGCCAAAATCTGGTCGTCGTCGCGCAGCCCGGCCAGCTTGGCCGGGCTGACCGGGTCGCCCGCCTGGCATTCCCGCTGGTCCTCCGACGGCACCACGCAGCTCGTCACCTTGACGTACGCCGCCACCGGCCCCTCAAGAGCCTTGTTCGGCAGGCCCATGAACATCGCGGCGAGCCAGATCGCGATCAGGGCGAGGCCGAAATGGGTGATCGAGCCGGCGGACATCACGATCGTCCGCTTCCAGACCGGGTACCGCCACATCGCGCGGTGCTGGTCGGCCGGCTCGACGTCGTCGTCCTGCGGGGTCATTCCGACGATCTTGCAGAAGCCGCCGAGTGGGATGCCCTTGAGGCCGTACTCGGTCTCCCCCCGCCTGAACGACCACAGCGTCGGGCCGAAGCCGACGAAGTAGCGGGTGACCTTCATCCCGAAGGCCTTGGCGGTGAGCAGGTGCCCCGCCTCGTGCAGGCTCACCGAGATGAGGATCGCCAGGGCGAAGAGCACCATCCCGAGCAGGTTTGCCATCAAGCTCCTTCCACCGACCCGACGATGATCTCCTGGGCGTGCGCCCGTGCCCACGATTCGGCGGCGAGCACGTCCTCGACGGTACCTGGTTCGTCGAATTCGGGAGCGCCGTCCAGCACACGCCGGAGGGTGTCGACGATGCCGAGGAACGGCAGCCGCCCGGCGACGAACGCGGCCACGCACTCCTCGTTCGCCGCGTTGTAGATGGCCGGCCGGCAACGCCCGGCCTCCCCGGCCGCCTTGGCCAGGGCGACCGCCGGGAAGGCGGCGTCGTCGAGCGGGAAGAACTCCCAGGTGTGCGCCTTCGTCCAGTCCACCGCGGCGGCGGCCTCGGGCACCCGGTCCGGCCAGCCGAGGCCCAGCGCGATGGGCAGCCGCATGTCCGGCGGGCTGGCCTGGGCCAGGGTGGAGCCGTCGGCGAACTCGACCATCGAATGGATCACCGACTGCGGGTGGACCATCACCTCGATGTCGGCGTACGGCACGTCGAACAGCTCGTGCGCCTCGATCACCTCCAGGGCCTTGTTGACCATGGTGGCGGAGTTGATCGTGACCACCGGGCCCATGTTCCAGGTGGGGTGAGCCAGGGCCTGCTCCGGCGTGACCTCGGTCAACTCGTCCCGCCGCCGGCCCCGGAACGGGCCGCCGCTGGCGGTCACCACGAGGCGGCGTACCTCACCCCGAGTGCCGCCGCGCAGGCACTGCGCGAGCGCCGAGTGCTCAGAGTCGACGGGAACGATCTGCCCCGGCCGTTGCAGCGCGGCCTTGACCAGCGGGCCGCCGGCTACGAGGGACTCCTTGTTCGCCAGGGCGAGGGTACGCCCGGCGCGCAGCGCGGCCAGGGTCGGCGCCAGCCCGAGCGAGCCGACCACCCCGTTGAGCACCACGTCGCACGGCCACCCGGCCAGCTCGGTCATGGCGTCCGGCCCAGCCACGATCTTGGGCAACTTGAAGTCGCCGGTGGCCCAGCCGCGCCGGCTCGCCTCGGTGTAGAAGGCGAGCTGGAGATCCTGGGCGGCGGAGGCCTTGGCCACACCGACCACCTCGACACCGAGTTCGAGGGCCTGGGCGGCGAGCAACTCCACGTTGCCGCCGCCGGCACCCAGCGCGACCACCCGGAACCGGTCCGGGTTGCGCCGCACGATGTCGATGGCCTGGGTACCGATCGAGCCGGTCGAGCCGAGCAGGACGAGATCTCGGAGAGATGTCACCCGGACATTCTTCCTCAGACCGGCTGGACGCTCGCTGGGAGCCTCAGTCTTCGCTGTCCGGCTGGTCAGGCCCGGGCGAGCAGGTGGGCGAGGCGCTCCGCCACCGGTGGTGCGTGCAGGTGCAGCCGGGCCACGTTGATCGCGTCCGTGCCCACCACGGCGAGCAGGGCTTCGGCGCCCACCGCGTACACGGCGAAGTAGCCGGCCTGGTTGCGGACCGTGGACTGGCAGAACTCGCCCTGACCGAGACGGAGGCTGACCTGCCGGCCCAGGCCGAAGGTTGTCGCCGCCATCGCGGCCAAGTCGTCGGGATTCAACTCGTCCGGCACGTCGTGGGCGATCCGCAGGCCGTCCACGCCGCCGAGGACGCTGCCCCGTACCCCGGGGATCTGTAGACGCAGCTCGGCCAGCTCGGTGCCGATCGCCGCGTACGGCAACGACGGGTTGCCGGCCAGCGAGGGCGGAAGCTTCGTCGGCGGCGGCAGGTCAGGCCGTTGCGCGGTACGGCGAGGCAGAAAGGTACCGCTGGCGTTCACAGTTCCAGGTGCTCCTCGATGGCGCGGAGCTGGTGCCGGGCGAGTGCCAGGTTCGACCGGCTCTTGCTGAGCATCAGGTAGAGGAACAGGCCCTTGCCGGTGTGGCCGCTGAGCGGCCGGATGATGTGGTACTGGTTGCCGAGGGTGATCAGAATGTCCTCGATCTCGTCGTTCAGCTGCAGCATCTCGATGGTGCGCATCTTGGCGCGTACCACGTCGGTGTTGCCGGCTGCGGCGACGGTCAGATCGATCTCCGGGGTACCGCCGGCCACACCGAGGGTCATGCCGCTGGTGTAGTCGACGAGCGCGGCGCCGATCGCGCCGTCGATGGTCATCGCGTCCTTCAGGGCGGTGTCGAGGTTGGCCATGTTGCCGAGAGTTGCACATGCAACTTCCCATCCGCACGTTTCGGAGGACGAACGGGCTGAGCGGGGCCACCCCGGGCGACCACCGGACGGGTGGTACTGCCGCACCGGAGGATCCTCTGTGCGAACTCCGTCTGCTATCGGCTCCCCGCCGACACCACCGCGTGACTCCGTCAGGCGCGCAGGACGAAGGTCTCCAACTCCTCGCCGCCGTACCAGTCGGTGCGGACGCCCACGTGGGTCATGCCGAGCCGCCGGGCCACCGCCATCGACGGCTCGTTGCCCGCCATCACGACCGCGTAGACCTGCGACGTGCCGGCGGCGAACTCGCGCTCGACCACGGCCCGGGCCGCCTCGGTGGCGTAGCCGTGGCCCTGCGAGTCGGGGTGCAGATGCCAGCCGACCTCGATGTCGTCGGTGGGCGTCGCGCCGTCCCGGCCCGGCAGCGGCTTGAGCAGGACGCTGCCCACCGCATGGCCGGCGTCACGCGGCTCGATCGCCCAGAGGCCGTACCGGCCGGCGTACGGGGCGAACCGGTTCCGCCAGGCCTGGACCCGTTCCGCCGCCTGCGCCGGATCGGTCAGCAGCCCGGATCCGCCGCCGAGCCAGCGCATCACCTCGTCCCGCGAGTAGATGTCGAAGACGCGGGCCAGGTCGGTGGGGTCGTCGGTCCAGTCGCGAACCAGCAGGCGGTCGGTCGAGGCGATGGTCATGGTGCCGGATGGTACGTGCCGTTGAGGGCGAGCGCAGGCCCCGGCTCAGCCGTCTCGTGAATGCCGTAGCGGCGGTAGAGGCGGGCCAGCGGGCCGGGGGCCCACCAGTTCCAGCGACCGAGCAGGCGCATGGTCGCCGGCACCAGCAGTGCCCGGACCAGCGTCGCGTCGACCACGATCGCCACGATCATGCCGACCCCGATGAGCTTGATGTAGGTCATGCCGCCGGTGGTGAAGCCGGCCACCACGATGATCAGCAGCAGCGCCGCAGCGGTAATGATCCGCCCGGTGCGCTGCAGGCCGACGGCCACCGCGGCGGTGTTGTCGCCGGCACGGTCCCACTCCTCGCGGACCCGGGAGAGCAGAAACACCTCGTAGTCGGTGGCCAGCCCGAAGAGCACCGCGAGCATGAGGATCGGGTTGCTCGGCTCGATGAAGCCGGTCGAGGTGAAACCGAGCAGCCCGGCCAGGTGGCCGTCCTGGAAGACCCAGACCACCACACCGAACGACGCGCCGATCGACACCAGGTTCATCAGCACCGCCTTGACCGGCAGCACCACCGAGCCGAAGGCGAGGAAGAGCAGCAGCAGGGTGGCGCCGGCCATCAGCAGCCCCATCCACGGCAGCCGGTCGGCGAGGCTGTCCAGCAGGTCCCGGTCGGCGGCGGGCCGCCCGCCGACCAGCACCTGCGCCCCGGCCGGCCCGGGCAGCGCGCGCAGCTCGCGGACCGCCCGCTGGGCGACGTCGCCGGTCGGCTCGCCGGGGTAGCTCACCGACAGCAGCGTGGTCTCCCCGTGCTCGGCGGCGACCCGTACCCCGGTCACCCCGGGCACCGCCGCGACGCGGTCGGCGAACCCGCGCGCCGCCTCGGCCGACGCCCCGGAGACCAGCACGTCGATCGGGGCGACCTGGCCGCCGGGGAACTCGGCGGCGATCCGTTCGGTGACCACCCGGGGCGCGGCGTCCGCCGGCAGCACCCGCTCGTCGAAACCGCCGAAGGTGACGTGCAGGAACGGGGTGGCCAGCACGCCGAGCAGTGCCGCGACCCCGACCAGGTAACGCACCGGGCGGCGCATCACGCTGCGGGCGATCCGGGCCCAGGCGCCGCCCCCGCCGGCCGCCGCCGGCCCGGCACGCCGCGTCCCACGCCGCCACGGCAGGGGTACGCGCACCGCGTCGATGCGGTGGCCAAGCACCGCCAGCAGGGCCGGCAGCACGGTCAGCGCGGCCAGCATGGCGACCAGGACGGCGGCGACGCCACCGAGGCCCATCGAGCGGAGGAACGCCTGCGGAAAGATCATCAGGCTGGCCAGGGCAAGGGCCACGGTCAGCCCGGAGACCAGCACGGTCCGCCCGGCGGTGGCCATGGTGCGACGGATCGCCTCGGCGGTTTCGTGCCCGGCGGCGAGCTCCTCCCGGAACCGGCTGACCACGAAGAGCGCGTAGTCGACGGCCATGCCCAGGCCGACCAGCGTGATGATGTTGATCGCGAAGACCGACACGTCGGTGAAGAGGTTGACCACGCGTACGGCGACGAAGGCGCCGAGGATGGCCAGCCCGCCGATGAGCAGCGGGGCGGTGGCGGCGACCAGCCCGCCGAAGATCAGCACGAGGAGCACCAGCAGCACCGGCATGGAAAGCGTCTCGGCCCGGGTGATGTCCGTCCTGGTCTGGGTGTTGGCGTAGTGCTGGAAGGCGACCGCGCCGCCGACCTCGGTCCGCAGTCCCGGGGCGTTCAGCGCCGGGCGGAGCGCCTCGAACTGCCCGGCCCGCGCATTCTCGTCCGCGCCGGCGAGCCGGATGAGCGCGTAGGTGGCTCGGCGGTCGGTGGCGACCAGCGCCGGGGCCGGGCTGTCGTACCAGGTGGTCACGCTGGTCACCTCGGGCCGCGCGCGCAGCCCGGCGACGGTGGCGTCGACCGGGTCGCGGAAGGCCGGCCGGTCGACCGTCGTGGTGTCGCTGGACCAGAGCACGATCACGTCGGCGCCCTGCCGGCCCAGTTCGGCGGTGATCCGCTCGGCGGTCCGGGCCGATTCGCTGGCCGGGTCCTGAAAGCCACCCCCGGTCAGCTCGCCGAAGACCCCGGCGCCCCAGGTCGACCCGATCACCACGAGCGCCACGGCGGCGGCCAGCACCGCCCACCGGGCGCGTACGACCACCCGCCCCCACCAGGCGAACATCGCCACTCCCCCTCGCCGACCGTTAAGGTCGTATCTGGTAACCATGGATAAGCTAAGTGAACGGCGTTAACTATGGCAACGCTGTTCGCTCCGGTCAAGGGGGCTGAGGATGACCGCACCCACCCGGCGGGAACGCCTGCGTACGGCGACCCTCTCCGAAATCAAGGGCGGGGCGCGGCGGCTGCTCGTGACCGGCGGGATCGAGGCGGTCTCGCTCCGGGCGATCGCCCGGGACATGGGCATGACCGCCCCCGCGATCTACCGATACTTCCCCAGCCTGGAGGCACTGGTCGCCGGGCTGGCCGGCGACCTCTACGACGAATTGCGGCAGGAGGTCGAGGCGGCCCGGGACGCGACCGGACCGGAGCCGGCCGGCCAACTCCTCGAGATGTGCCGGGCGCTGCGGCGCTGGGCGGTCGGCCACCCCGCCGAGTTCACTCTGATCTTCGGCAACCCGGTGCCGGGGGTGATCGAGTTCGCCGACCACTGCGTCGACCCCGACCACCCAGGGGCGCGCCTCGGCGCGGTCTTCCTGGCCCCGTTCGTGGCACTCACCCGGGGCCACCGGCTGCCCACCCCACCGGTCGAGCTGCTCCAGGAGCGGCTCGGCGGGCACCTCGCCCCGCTGGCGACCAACCAGGGCCCGCTGCCGATCGACGTCGCGTACGCCTTTCTGTCCGCCTGGACCCGGCTCTACGGCCTGGTCGCCATGGAGGTCTTCGGCCACCTCGGCTGGGCGGTCGACGAGCCGGAGGCGCTCTTCGAGACCGAATTGATCAGCCTGCTCCTCCAGCTCCGTCCCGCCGAGCCCGGCGACGCCCTCCCCGAAGGAGGCGCGCGCCACTAGGCTGCCGGAACATGAGCAGAGTGAGTGAGTTGCCGTCCCGCGCCGACGTCGTCGTGGTCGGCTCCGGGCACAACGGTCTGGTCTCGGCGGTCCTGCTGGCCCGCGCCGGTCTCGACGTGCTGGTGCTGGAGGCGGCCGAGGTGATCGGCGGGGCCACCCGGACGGAGAGCCCGTTCCCGAAGGTGCCCGGCCTGCGCCACTCCACCGGCTCCTACCTGCTCGGGCTGATGCCGCCGGAACTGCTCGCCACGCTCGACGTCGACATCCCGGTGCTGCGCCGCGACCCGCACTACTTCCTGCCCACGCCGGGCGGCCTCGGCGCGCCGTACCTGCTCTTCGGCAGCGACGCCGCGGCGAGCCGGCGGCAGCTCGCGGAGATGTTCTCCCCCGCCGACGCGGCCGCGGACGACGCGCTTCAGGCCGAGCTGGCCCAGCTCCGCGAGGACCTGGCGCCGGCCTGGCTGACCGAGCCGCTGCCGGTGGAGCAGACCGCCGAACGGTACGTCCGGCCGGCCCTGCGGCAGGTCTTCGTCGACCTGGTACGTGGCTCGGTCGCCGACTACCTGGCCCGCTTCGACTTCCGCTCCGAACTGCTGGTCAGCATGTACGCAGTCACCGACGGCCTCTCCGGTCTCAACGCCGGCCCGGACGACCCCGGTACCGGGCACAACTTCCTGGTGCACAACATGTGCCGCCTGCCCGGGTCGGGTGGCACCTGGATGATCGCCCGGGGTGGTATGGGCACCGTCTCCCGGACCTTCGCCGACGCCGCCCGCGCCGCCGGAGCGACCATCCTGACCGGTACGCCAGTCGCCGCGATCACCCTCGACGGCGGCGCGGCGTCCGGCGTCGTGCTCGCCGACGGGCGAGAGGTGGGCGCCTCCGTGGTGCTCGGGGCGTGCGACCCGTACCGGTTGATGGAGCTGCTGCCCGACGGCGCGCTCCCGGCGGCGCTGGCCGAGCGGATGACGGCGGTCCGCCGCACCGGCAGCACGCTCAAGCTCAACCTGGCGCTGACCGGGCTGCCCCGCTTCTCCTGCCTGCCGGCCGACGCGCCCAGCCCGTTCGGCTCCACCATCCACCTGCTGCCCGGCTCGGCGTCGCTGGTCGGCGCCGGTGGCGAGTCGCCGATGGCCGCGCTGCGCGCGATGTGGGCGGACGTGCAGGCCGGGCGGCTGCCGGAGGAGCCGACCATCGAGTGGTACCTGCACACCACGGTCGACCCGTCACTGGCCGACGACGCCGGGCACCACTCGTCGGCACTGTTCGTGCAGTCGGTCCCGTACGCGCTCGCCGGCACCACCTGGGACGAGGCGATGCCCGGCTACGTCTCCCGGTTGATCGACATCTGCGAGCGGTACGCCCCCGGTACCGGTGACCTGATCGCCGACGCGGTGCCGCTGCCCCCGCCCGGCATCGAGGCACACTTCGGTATCACCGGCGGGCACATCCACCACGTCGACAACACCGTCTCGTTCACCGACCGGATGCCCTACGCCACCGGCGTCGACGGGGTCTACGCGGGCAGCGCCGGCTGCCACCCGGCCGGCAGCGTGATCGGCGCCGCCGGCCACAACGCCGCCCGCCGCATCCTCACCGACCTCTCCCACTAAATTCTTGGCCAAGCGGCCGAGCGCCCCCGCGCCGGGAAAGCCGGGGCGGGGGCGACGGGCTGGAAGGGCGTCAGGGGGTGTCGGCGTCGGCGCGGTGGGCGCGGATCTTGTGGCCGACGCTGGTGAGGCAACGGCCGCTGGCCAGGTCGAACTTCCAGCCGTGCAGCTGGCAGGTGAGCTGGTCGCCCTCGACGATGCCGAACCGGCTCAGGTCCGCCTTCAAGTGCGGGCAGCGCCGCTGCACCACCCAGCCGTCGAGCGTGATGTCCTCCGCGTCGACCGCCCGCTCGTGCTCGTCGTACCAGCCCTCCGCGTACTGGAGGCGCTCCTCCGACAGGCACTTGAAAAACGCGTAGACGAACTCGTTGTACTGGCCGATCCGGGCCGCGGAGAAGCGGCAGGAGAGGAAGAGCGAGTTGACCCAGTCCACCTCGTCGATGTGCAGCAGGTGCTCGATCAGCGCCCGCTCGGTCCGGAACCGGTAGCGCACCTTCTCGTCCGCGTACGGCCGGACCTCCTTGCCGGGGAAGTCCACCACGATGGATTCGACGCTTTCTCCGTCGTACCCCACCAGGTCGAAGCGGACCGGACCGCCGACGCCCTTGGCCAGGTAGATCGACTCGTCGAGCAGCGGCTCGATGCGGCGCTTCATCTCGCCCAGGATGTCGACCTCGGGGTGCCGCCAGGACGCCTTCTCCGCCTCGATGATCGGGCGCTTGCGCTCCCGCATCTCCTCCAGGTGGGCCACCTTGTTGGCGAAGAACTCCTCGACCGGCACCGGGTGGGTGGTGGTCGCGCCGGAGGTGGTGATCTCGGTGACGCTGCCCGGCAGCAGCACGATGCCGTTGGTGCCCTCGACCTTCGCGTACTCCTCGAGGAAGACCGACTGGTCGGGGAAGATGTTGCCCTCGTCGCCGAAGATGTCGTTGAACTGCCACAACGCGTCGTCGAGGAAGCAGGGCGGGCCGGCGATCGGAAAGACGTGGTCGGCCTTCAGGTCGTCGATGTAGCGCCAGGTACGGTCGAACTGCCGATCCCGCTTCTGCTTGCCGAACGCGGTCTTCGCCGACTGCGGCAGCTCGTAGACCATCGGGTACCAGATCGCGCCGGAGAACTGCAGCATGTGCGCGTGCACGTGGCCCAGCTCGGCGAAGACGGTCAGGTCGGTCGGTCGGGCATCGTTCTGGTTGAGCAGCCGGACGCCGTCGTACTCCACCCAGAGCGAGGAGTCACCGATCGGCCCGTCGGTCGGGCTGGTCAGCGCCTGAATCATGATCTTGAGGCCGCCGGGCAGCTCCACCACCTGCTCGTTCGGCGCCTTGAGGAACTTGGTGAAGCCCAACTCCCGCAGCTCGTCCTCCATCTCGGAGGTGGGGAACTCGGGCAGCAGGACCGTGGCGTCCTTCGAAATGTGGTCGCGCAGATGCTTGGCGTCGAAGTGGTCGCGGTGCAGGTGCGACACGTACAGGTAGTCGACCTGGCCCAGGGTCTCCCAGTCGAGCTGGGAATTGTCCGGAAAGGGGAACCAGGAGGCGAAATAGGCGGGATTGACCCACGGGTCGCACAGGATGCTGCCCGCGGCCGTGTCGATCCGCATGCTGGCATGGCCCGTACCGGTCACTCGCACCGCAGTCTCCCTCGAAAGGCAATCAGGCGTACGTCAAGACGCTACCGGAGGCAGTGTGATCGCCGTCCCGCGACGCCGGTAGTGCCCACGGGCCCATGCCGAACGGGTCGAACGGCCCGGGTACGCGGGCGTCGCCCGAGTCCGGGCACCCGATCAGGTCGGACCCCGCACCGGGCCCGGCACAGGGCGTGCCAGACTAGCCGGAGATCCGATCGTGAGGGAAGGACCGACAGTGGCAGGAAGCGAGCCGGTAACCGCGCCAGATCAGCACAAGCCCGGACACCGTAGGTCCGGACGGATCGGCGCGGTGCTCACCGCGGTGGCGCTGGTCCTCATGGCGTTCTGCGGCAACCACGAGGGCAGGGTCGAGGAGATCTGGCTGGTCGGGATCGCCGCGCTGCTGCTGGCCATCGTGATCGGCGACGCGGTGCTGCGCCGCAACGGACTGCGGTCCTGACCCGCGCTCGACCGGTACGCACGAGGGCCCGCCCCCGGCCGGGGGCGGGCCCTCGTCATGGAACGGATCAGCGGCCGAGCAGGATGTCCTGCACGTCCTTGAGCGCGGCGTCGACCTCGGCCTCGAAGTAGCCGCCGGGCACCAGCCCGAAGCGCAGGGTGTCCAGGTCCTTCGGGTTCACCGGCATCGGGGCGCGCCCCTGCATACCGCCGAGCAGGTCCTCGAAGAACCGGTCGACCTGGTCCGGGTCGTAGCCGCTGCCAAAACGGCGCACCTGGAAGCCCCGGCGGATCTGGTCCACGCGGTAGAGGTCGCTGCCGGGCGGGCCGGCCATCGGCGGACCGGCCATCGGCGGGCCCGCGACGGGTGGGCCCGCGACGGGTGGGCCGGCCATCGGCGGGGGCCCACCGAAGCCCTGTTGCTGGGGCAGGGATGGCGGGCCGGCCGGACCACGGCCGCGCGGGTCACGCTCGGGCATCCGGATCTCGGACGTCATGTCGGGGCGGCCACGTCGGCCGGCCTCGAAGCCGTCGAACCGGTCGTCGGGGCCGTAACCGCCGGGCCCCGGGGGCAGGCCACGGGACGGCGGGCCACCCGGCCCCATCGGACCGCCCGGACCCATCGGGGCACCCGGGCCACCGATCGGGGCACCCGGACCGCCCATCGGACCGGGGCCGACCGGGCCGCGGGGGGCGTCGTACCCGCCGCGCGGGCCGTCGTAGCCGCCGGCGAAGGCCCCGGTCGGCTCGTCGTAACGGCCAGCGGCCGGGGCCTCGTAGCGACCACCGGCAGGGCCGTCGTAGCGACCACCGGCCAGATCGTCGTAACGGCCACCGGCGGTCGGCTCGTCGTAACGGCCACCGGTCGGTTCGTCATAGCGGCCAGCGGTGGGCTCGTCATAGCGGCCGGCGGTCGGCTCGTCATAGCGGCCAGCGGTGGGCTCGTCATAGCGGCCAGCGGCGGTCGGGTCGTCGTAACGGCTGCCGTAGCGGTCGGCGGGCGGACCGGCCTGCACGGGCATCTGCCGAGGCGGCATCGGTGGCTGCGGCACCGGTGAGAGGCCGCGGTCGTCGCGCATCGGCGAGCCGGACCGCTCGGCCATCCGAGGATCGCCGACCCGCCCGCCCGGGGCGCCGCCCCGCTCCTCCAGCTCGGCCAGCTGCCGTTCCACCCGGTCAAGGTGCAGGTCGACCTGCCACTCGTCGTAGCCGTTGAACCGGACCCGGAAGACAACGTCGTGGACCTCCTGGGAGGCCACGGGCGCGCCGACCGGCTGACCGGCGAGGGTCGCCTCCACCCGGTCCAGGAAGGCATCCACCTCGTCGACCTTGTATCCCCGGCGGAGCGCCTTACGCCGGAAACGCTGACCCTGACTCGCCACTATGTCTCCTGGTCTCGTTCGCTACGCCCGGTCACGCCGTTGCTGCAGCCGGCGGCTCGGTGTCCCTGTCCTCGGCGGCGGCGAGCTGCCCACACGCGCCGTCGATCTCGCGTCCCCGGGTGTCGCGCACTGTGGTCGACACCCCGGCGTCGCGCAACCTCCGGACGAACTCCCGCTCCACCGGCTTCGGGCTGGCATCCCAACGGCTGCCCGGAGTCGGGTTGAGCGGGATGAGGTTCACGTGGGCCAGCTTGCCGGCCAACAGCCGCCCAAGCAGATCGGCTCTCCACGGCTGGTCGTTCACGTCCTTGATCATCGCGTACTCGATCGACACGCGACGCCCCGTCGTGGCCGCGTAGTCCCACACCGCGTCCAGCACCTCGGACACCTTCCAGCGCTGGTTGACCGGGACGAGTTCGTCGCGCAGCTCATCATCGGGGGCGTGCAGCGACAGCGCAAGAGTCACCGAGAGGTCTTCGCTGGCCAGTCGCCGGATGGCCGGCACCAGGCCGACCGTGGAGACGGTGATGTGCCGCTGGGACAGGCCGAGGCCCTCCGGGGCCGGCGCGACCAGCCGGCGGATCGCCGCGACCACCCGCGAGTAGTTGGCCAGCGGCTCGCCCATGCCCATGAAGACGACGTGCGACAGCCGCGGTGGGGAGCCGGCCACCGCGCCCGAGGCGGCCACCCCGGCGAGGTAGACGGCCTGGTCGACGATCTCCGCGGTCGACAGGTTACGGGTCAGCCCGGCCTGGCCGGTGGCACAGAACGGGCAGGCCATGCCGCAGCCGGCCTGGCTGGAGATGCAGACAGTGACCCGGTCCGGGTAGCCCATCAGCACGCTCTCCACCAGCGAGCCGTCGTGCAGCCGCCAGAGCGCCTTCCGAGTGGCGCCGTCGTCGCAGGCCAGCTCGCGTACCGGGGTGAGCAGGGTGGGCAGCAGCGCCCCGGCCAGCCGCTCCCGGGTGGCCGCCGGCAGGTCGGTCATCCGGGCCGGGTCGCGGACCAGGCGGCCGAAGTAGTGGTTGGAGACCTGCTTGGCGCGGAAGGCCGGCTCCCCCAGCTCGGCGACGAGCGCCTGCCGGCCGGGCAGGTCCAGGTCGGCGAGATGCCGGGGCGGCAGCGCGGGCCGGCGGCCGCGGGCGTCGGGGTCTACGGGGATCAGGGGCAGACTCGTCATGGCGCGTCCAGTCTGACACGCCCAAGGTTGGTCGCACCCGCCCGTAGGTGCCGAATCGGCCCCGCCCGGCCGGTGGATGCGGCCCCCACGTGATCCATCCCTCAGCCCGCCACCGGCACCAGGACCGCCAGCAACAGGTACGCCGTCGGCACCGCGAAGAGGATCGAGTCAAGCCGGTCCATCAGGCCACCGTGCCCGGGGAGCAGGTTGCTCATGTCCTTGACCCCGAGATCTCGCTTGATCATCGACTCGGCGAGGTCGCCGAGGACCGCCGCGCAGGAGATCGCCACCCCGAACAGCGCGCCCCACCCGGGAGCCACGTCGAAGAGCAGCCAGAGCAGCAGGGCACTGCCCGCCGCGGCGGCGGTCACCGAGCCGGCGAAGCCCTCCCACGATTTCTTCGGGCTGATCCTGGGGGCCATCGGATGCTTGCCGAAGGCGACGCCGGCCGCGTAGCCGCCGGTGTCGGAGAGCACCACGGCGACCAGGGTGACCAGCACTCGCAGGTGCCCGTCGTCGGGGGCAGCCGCGAGCAGGGCCGCGAAACCGCCGAGGAAGGGCACGTAGACCGCGATCAGGGTGGCGGCGGTCAGGTCGCGCTGGTAATTGCCGGGGCCGTCCCCCAGCCGCCAGATCATCGTGCCGAGCACGGTGACCACCAGGCCGAGAGTCTGCGCGTCGGGGCCGGCGAACCAGGCCAGGCAGACGGTGATCACACCGCCGGCGATCAGCGGCGGCAACGGCGGGTGAGCTCCGCCACGACCGACCGCCTGGACCATCTCCCAGATGCCGATCGCCACCGCGACGGCGATCACAGCGAGAAACGCCGGCCGGTAGAAGAAGAGCGGCAACAGGATCGCCGCGCCGAGGGCCAGCCCGACCCCGATCGCGGCCGGCAGGTTGCGGCCCGCCCGGCTGGCCGCCGGCTGGGCGGTCGCCGGCCGATCGACGCTGGCCCGGCGGCGGCCCCGAGGGCGCCGGCTCGGCGGCGGCTCGGGCGTCGCCTCCGCGCCTACCGTCAGCCGCCCGGCCGGTTCGTCCCGTACCGGGGGGAGCTGCGTGGTGGGTTCGTCCTGTACCGCGCCGAACTGCGCCGTGGGGTACTCGTCGTCCGGCAGGTCGGGCCGGTCGCCCCGAAGGGGCTCGTCGTAGCCTCGGTCCCGCGGGTCACGGCCCACTTCGCGGTGGCGGGGATCGTCCCGTTGGTCCGAACCCGGGCCGGGGTAGGCGTCCCGCTCGTCCCGCTCGTCGCGCTCGTCGCGGTAGGCCTCGCCGCTGTCCCGGGGGTCGCGCTCGTGCTGGCCCCTGCCCGGGCGGCCCAGCTCATCACGGTAGCCGGCCTGGCCACGCCCGCCACGGTCCGTTTCGCGGTACCCCCGGCCGTCCCGGCCCGAGTGGTCCTCGTACGGCCGGCGATCGCGCGCCGCGTCGTACCGGTCGTCGTCCGGCCAGGGCTGGGCATAGGGCTCAGCGCCGGCGGGGGTACGCCCGGCCGATTCCGCGTACGTCTCCGGGGCGTTCGGCCGGTGCCGGGGCCGCGGTTCGAGGTCGGTCTCGGGCCACGGCAGCGAGACCGGCCGCTCCCAGCCGCGCGGCTCGGCGGCGCCGTAGGGGTCGGGGCGGGACATCACGAACCGAGCGAAAGCGGTACGAGAGCCACCACATGACGCAAGACCAAGACCATCCCCTACAGGCGTGACTGTTGTGATTGACCGACTCGACAGCTGGGATACCCCCACCGTTCACCCGGTGGTGGTCGCCGAATCGGTGCCGAGCCTACTGCACCCGGGAACCCGGGACGGCGGACGATGGCCACCAACCAGGACGGCACCGGGTCCGCCACCCCGACTGCTCCAGGTCGCGGCGCGGCGAGCTGGAGTTGTCGTAGACGGGTGGCGGCACTCCGGTGCCGTGACGGGTGGCGAGCCGCTCAGACCTCGAGCAGCTCGTTCTCCTTGTGCTTGATCAGCTCATCGATGGTGGCGACGAACCGCTGGGTCAGGTCGTCCAGCTCCTTCTCGGCGCGCCGGCCGTCGTCCTCGCCGACCTCGCCGTCCTTGACCAGGCGATCCAGCTCTTCCTTGCCCTTGCGGCGGATGTTGCGGACGGCCACCTTGGCCTCCTCGCCCTTGTGCCGGGCGACCTTGATCATCTCGCGGCGGCGCTCCTCGGTCATCTGCGGGAGCAGGATCCGCAGCTGGTTGCCCTCGTTGTTCGGGTTCACCCCGAGGTCGGAGTCGCGGATCGCCCGCTCCATGGCGCCCAGCTGCGAGTTGTCGTACGGCTTGATGATCACCATGCGCGGCTCGGGGACCCCGATGGACGACATCTGGGGCAGCGGCGTCGGGGTGCCGTAGTAGTCGATGACAATCCGGGAGAACATGGCGGCGTTGGCGCGACCGGTACGGATGCCGCCGAACTCCTCCTTGGCGTGCTCGATGGCACGCTCCATCTTCTCCTCGGCCTCGAGGAGGGTGTCGTCGATCACCGGTCTCCTCGCCTCCTTCTGTTGCTCGTCGTGGTGTTGCTGTCGGGTCGGAGGAACCGCTGCCGGCTCGGCGGGCCGCTCAGGCGGTGATCAGGGTGCCGATCTTCTCGCCGCCGACGGCGCGAACGATCGTGTCGTCGCCCTGTGCGCCGAAGACCAGCATCGGCAGGCCGTTCTCCATGCAGAGGCTGAACGCCGCGGCGTCGGCCACCCGCAGGTTGCGGCGCAGCACCTCGGAGAAGGTGATCGAGTCGAGCTTGCTCGCCGTCGGATCGATCCGGGGGTCGGCGGTGTAGACCGCGTCCACGCCGTTCTTGCTCATCAGCACCACATCGGCGCGGATCTCCAGCGCCCGCTGCGCGGCGACGGTGTCGGTGGAGAAGTACGGCATGCCGGCGCCGGCGCCGAAGATGACCACCCGGCCCTTCTCCAGGTGGCGGATCGCCCGGAGCGGGATGTACGGCTCGGCGACCTGAGCCATGGTGATCGCGCTCTGCACCCGGGTCTCGATGCCTTCCTTCTCCAGGAAGTCCTGCAGAGCCAGGCAGTTCATCACCGTGCCGAGCATGCCCATGTAGTCGGCCCGGGCCCGGTCCATGCCGCGCTTCTGCAGCTCGGCGCCGCGGAAGAAGTTGCCGCCGCCGACCACCACGGACACCTGCACGCCACGACGAACCACGGTGGCGATCTGCCGGGCGATGCCCTGCACGACGTCCGGGTCGACGCCGATCGCGCCGCCACCGAAGACCTCGCCGGACAGCTTCAGCACCACCCGTCGGGCCCGGCCGGGCGGTGGGGCGGTCGGGTCATCCGCCGCCAGGCTCCGGTCACTCACAACCTGCGTCATCCGCACCGCCCCTTCTGTCGCGCACCTGGGTGCGCGTACCGCATACCGCGTACCTGCCGTTGCCGACCTTATGTGACGAGGAGGCCGCGGTGCCTGTCGCGTACACCGGCGGCCTCCTCGTCGAAATGTTTCCCTGGCCACGAGCGCATCCCGCGCCCGAGGCTGCGGCTCAGGCCTGGCCGACCTCGAACCGCAGGAAGCTGCTGACCTCGATGCCGGCCTCGGCCAGCACCTGCTTCACCGTCTTCTTGTTGTCGGCGACCGACGACTGCTCCAGCAGGACGAAGTCCTTGAAGAAGGCGTTGACCCGGCCCTCGACGATCTTCGGCAGCGCGGCCTCGGGCTTGTTCTCCTCGCGGGCGGTCTGCTCGGCGACGCGCCGCTCCGACTCGACGACCTCGGCCGGGACCTCGTCACGGGTGAGGTACTTCGGCCGCATGGCGGCGATCTGCATGGCCACGCTCCGGGCGTCGGAGTCGGCAGCCTCGTCGCTCTTGCCGGTGTACTGCACCAGCACGCCGACGGCCGGCGGCAGGTCCTGGCTCTTGCGGTGCAGGTAGACCGCGGTGCTGCCGTCGAGCTTGCTGAAACGGTTGAGGACCAGCTTCTCGCCGATCTTGGCGGACTGCTCCTGGACCAGATCGGCGACGCTCTTGCCATCGATGGTGCTGGCGAGCAGCTCCTCGGCGTTGCTCGCGCCGCTGGCCACGCCGTGCTCGACCAGCTGCTGGGCCAGGGCGATGAAGGCGTCGTTCTTGGCGACGAAGTCGGTCTCGCAGTTGAGCTCGAGCAGCGCCTGACCGGAGTGCGCGACGAGGCCGTTGGCGGCGGTGCGGCTGGCCCGCTTGCCGACGTCCTTGGCGCCCTTGACACGCAGGATCTCGACGGCCTTGTCGAAGTCGCCCTCGGCCTCGGTCAGCGCCTTCTTACAGTCCATCATGCCGGCGCCGGTGAGGTCGCGGAGCTTCTTGACGTCCGCAGCGGTGAAGTTGGACATGGCTCTCTCTTCGGGTCTTGAGACTGCGGTGGGATGGTCTGGGTGCCGGTTACCCGGATCCGGGCCGGTTGTGCCCGGGAGACCCGTCGCGCCCCACCGGCCGGGAAATCGGACGGCGGGGACGCGACGGCGCGATCACTCCGCGGCGGTGGCCGCCGGCTGCTCGTCGACCTTCTTCGGCTCCTCGAGCAGCTCGCGCTCCCACTCGGCCAGCGGCTCGTCGGCGCCGACCTGGCCCGCCTCGGGCTTCTCGTCAGCGCCGCGGCGGCGGCCGGAGCGGGCGATCAGACCGTCGGCGACGGCGGCGGCGACGACCTTGGTCAGCAGCTCGGCCGAGCGGATGGCGTCGTCGTTGCCCGGGATCGGGAAGTCGACCTCGTCCGGGTCGCAGTTGGTGTCGAGCACCGCGATCACCGGGATGCCCAGCTTGCGGGCCTCGTCGACGGCGATGTGCTCCTTCTTGGTGTCGACGATCCAGACCGCGGCCGGGAGCTTCTGCATGTCCCGCAGACCGCCGAGGGTCTTGGTGAGCTTGATCTTCTCGCGGGAGAGCTGCAGGGTCTCCTTCTTGGTGTAGCCGGCGGCGGTGCCGCTCAGGTCACCCAGGGCCTCCAGCTCCTTCATCCGCTGAAGCCGCTTGTACACCGTCTGGAAGTTGGTCAGCATGCCGCCGAGCCAGCGGTGGTTCACGTACGGCTGGCCGACCCGGGTCGCCTGCTCGGCGATGGCCTCCTGGGCCTGCTTCTTGGTGCCGACGAAGAGGATGCTGCCGCCCTCGGCCACGGTGTTACGCACGAATTCGTACGCCTTCTCGATGTAGTCGAGAGTCTGGCGCAGGTCGATGATGTAGATACCGTTGCGCTCGGTGAAGATGAAGCGCTTCATCTTCGGGTTCCAGCGCCGGGTCTGGTGCCCGAAGTGGACACCGCTCTCCAGCAGCTGACGCATGGTCACGACGGCCATGGTGGGTACTCCTTGCGATCCCTGGTTGTCCCGCCCGGCCGGCGGCCGGGCGGCCTGGCGCCCGATCGCCGACCGTGACGGACCCGATCATGATCGGGACCAGGGAGGCCGACGCCCCACGAAATGTCCGTGGAGAGGGCACGCGAGGTCGACCGCGCGAGGCGGTCGCCAGTCGACCAGTGTACGCCCCTTTCCCGTACGCCCACCCGCGGGTGTGACAACGGGCCACCGGACGCGGGCGCGTTTCAAGATCTGCGCATTTCGGGAGATCTTGGGGTTGTCCCCGGTCAGCGGGCGGCGAGCGCCGCCGCGACGAAGAGCACGAGCCCGACGGTGAGGTAGGCCGTCGGCGGCCGGAGCCAGCCGCGGGTGCCGTCGGCGAGCGCCAGCCCACCGGTGCGCAGCCCGTACAGGCCCACGCCGAAGGTCGGCAGCCCCAGCACGAGGAACGTGCCCACCACCACGTGCGAGGTGGAGACCGGGTCGCCCACCACGCCACGCAGGAGCACCCGCAGCGCCGGGATCTCCAGGGCCAGCACCAGCACCGCCAGCAGCACCGCGAGCGCCGGCCGGCGGGTCCGGTAGACACCATCCCCCGGCGGCGGCCCGTCCGACCGGGGCGCGACCGCGGGCATCGGGCCGGTCGGCAGGTCCAGCGGGTGCGGTGGCGGGCCGTCCATCGCCATCGCCTCGGTCGCGGGCGCGGCGGGCCGCTCCCCGACGGTCAACGACGTGGGCGTGTCGTACGACGGCCGCTCCCCGACGGTCAACGGTGCGGGCGTGCCGTACGACGGCCGGTCACCGACTGCGAGCGAGGTGGGCGTGTCGTACGACGGCCGGCCCGCCTCGCTCGTCGACGCCGGGGCGGCGATGGTCGGTTCGGCCGGGCGGGACGACTCCACGATCGGGTAGCCGCCCAACGGACCGGGGCGCAGCGCGTCGCCCGTACGGTCCAGGCCGAGCGGGTCAGCCGCGCTCTCGTGCACGCTCCCGCCGAGGTCAACGGCCTCGCGCGCCGCCCGACGGCCGCCGCGCTCGCCCGGCAGCTCACCGGAGATCTCCGGGTCGTCCAGCCGGCGTGCCCCTCGGTAGCTGTCG
This sequence comes from Micromonospora sp. NPDC048999, assembly GCF_040649295.1. Taxonomy (NCBI): domain Bacteria; kingdom Bacillati; phylum Actinomycetota; class Actinomycetes; order Micromonosporales; family Micromonosporaceae; genus Micromonospora; species Micromonospora sp. NPDC048999. The sequence goes on from NZ_JBEZFI010000004.1 coordinate 46,631, forward strand.
GTGTCGTCGCTCAGCGGGTCGGCCAGGCCGCCGAACCGTCCGGGGTCGCCGTACCGGCTCTCGCCGCCGGTGCGCTGCTCGGGAACGTGGAAGTCGTCGTCGCGGTAGCGCGGCTCGCCGGCGGCGCGCCAGTCCGGTTCGGCGTACCCGGGGTCGCTCCAGGGAGAGCCCTGCTCATCTTCGGGAAAGCTCCGTCGTCCGTCCACGACCGGCACCGTATGCGACCGGCACCGTGCGCGCCATTCGCCCTGATGGGCGACGCCGCCGCCGACCAGGATCCCGACCCGGGACGGTCACCGCGCCATAGCACAGCCCGGGCATGATCGTCCGCCCGTCCACAGGCCGCCCCGTCATCCACAGGGGCACCGGCGCGCCGCCACAACCGGCCGCCGGGCCCGCACCGTAGCCGGCATGACGAAGCGGAACCAGGCCGTCGGCGCGTACGGCGAGCGGTGCGCCGTCCGGCACCTGATCGAGGCGGGGATGCGCCCGGTCGCCCGGAACTGGCGCTGCCCGGACGGGGAGATCGACATCATCGCCTGGGAGGGCCCGGTGCTCGCCATCTGCGAGGTGAAGACCCGCCGTACGGAGGACTTCGGCAGCCCGGCCGAGGCGGTCGTAGCGGCGAAGGCGCGCCGACTGCGTGGCCTGGCCGCCCGCTGGCTGGCCGAAACGGGCACTACCGCCGAGGAGGTCCGGTTCGACCTCCTGGCCGTGCGGCTTCCCGTCGCCGGTCGGGCCCAGGTCGAGCACGTGAGGGGCGCGTTCTAACGTGAGCTACGCCAAGGTGCTCTGCGTGGGCCTGGTCGGGGTGGCCGGGCACGTGGTGGAGGTGGAGGCCGACCTAGCGCCCGGGCTGCCGGGCGTGGTGATCTCCGGCCTACCCGACACGGCGCTGCACGAGGCCCGGGACCGGGTCCGCGCGGCCATCGTCAACTCCGGTCAGAAGTGGCCGAACCGGCGCATCACCCTCAACCTGCTCCCGGCCACCCTGCCGAAGTACGGGTCCGCCTTCGACCTGGCCATCGCGGCGGCGGTGCTCGGCGGCTCGGGCGAGCTGCCGCTGCTGCCACTGGAACGGACGGTGATCCTCGGCGAGCTCGGCCTGGACGGCACGGTCCGCCCGGTACGGGGTGCGCTGCCGATGGTCGCCGCCGCGGCCAGAGCCGGTTTCGAACGGGTGGTGGTACCGGCCGGCAACGCCGCCGAGGCGGCGGTGATCCCTGGCCTGCAGGTACGCGCGGTCGACACCCTGCACCGGCTGATCGCCTTCGTCCGGGACGGTTCGCCGCTGCTCCCACCGCCGGCCTCCGCACCGGCCGACTACGGGGGCGGACCCGACCTCGCCGAGGTGGCCGGGCAGCAGCTCGGCCGTCGGGCGCTGGAGGTGGCCGCGGCGGGCGGGCACCATCTGGCGCTGGTCGGGCCGCCCGGTGCCGGCAAGACGATGCTCGCCGAGCGGCTTCCGTCGATCCTGCCGGAGCTCGACGACGAGGCCGCGCTGGAGGTCACCGCCCTGCACTCCATCGCCGGGCTCCTGCCGCCCGGCGGGTGGCGGCTGCGCCGGCCGCCCTTTCAGGCACCGCACCACACGGCCACGGTCCCATCCCTGGTCGGCGGCGGGTCGGGGCTGGCCCGGCCCGGCGCGGTGTCGCTGGCCCACCGTGGCGTGCTCTTCCTCGACGAGGCGCCCGAATTCAACAAGGGGGCGCTGGAGGCGCTGCGGCAGCCGTTGGAGAGCGGCCGGGTGCGGGTCGCCCGGACCCGGGGCGCCACGGAGTACCCGGCCCGCGCGCAACTGGTCCTCGCCGCCAACCCCTGCCCCTGCGCGAAGCCGTCCGGCGACGCCGACTGCGAGTGCACCCCACTAGCCCGGCGGCGCTACCTGGGCCGGCTCTCCGGGCCGCTGCTGGACCGCGTCGACGTGCAGGTCAGGCTGCATCCCGTACGGGCGGCGGAGCTGCTGGAGACGGACACGCCGAACGAGTCGTCCGCGACGGTGGCCGCCCGGGTCGCCACCGCGCGCCGGGCCGCCGCCGCGCGATGGGCGTCCACGGGCCGTCGGGTGAACGCCGAGATCCCCGGCCCGTACCTGCGCCGGCCGCCGTGGCAGCTGCCCGGGCGCGACACCAGGGAACTGCGCAAACGACTCGACGCCGGCTCACTCTCCGCCCGCGGGTTCGATCGGGTCATCCGGCTCGCGTGGACCATCGCCGACCTGGACGGGCGGGACCGCCCGGACGGCGGGGACATCGCCGAGGCCATCCAGCTCAGGACGGGAGAGGGAGCTTGAGCGAGCGTCAGCGAGCGAATCATCAATGCAGTGCGGTGGTGCCTCATGACGGCACGGAGCGAAGCGGAGTGCCGGCATGAGCGAGCGTCAGCGAGCGAATCATCAATGCAGTGCGGTGGTGCCTCATGACGGCACGGAGCGAAGCGGAGTGCCGGCATGAGCGAGCGAATCATCAGGTCCGGCACGATGGCGGATCGCCGCCTGGCGCGGGTGGCCCTGACCTGGCTGACCGAGCCCGGGACCCAGTTGGTGCATCGGCTGGTCGCTCGGCTCGGCCCCGTCGCCGCGCTCGAGCTGCTGCTCGACGGCGAGGTGCCCGACCAGTCGCTCCGGTCCGCGGTGGCCGCCCGGTCGGCCGGCGGCGACGCCAGGGCGGTGGCGGAGCAGGCACTCAGGCACACCGAGCGACTCGGCGCGCGGGTGGTCACTCCCGAGGACGACGAGTGGCCGGCCCGGGTCGACGACCTGCACAGGCTGAGGCTGCCCGGAGCCGAACGCCGGGTCGACCGGGAGACCGCGCCGCCGCTCTGTTTCTGGGTACGCGGCGCGCAGCCGCTCGGGCAGGCGTTCGACCGGTCCGTCGCCGTCGTCGGCGCCCGGGCGGCGACGCCGTACGGGACGCACGTCGCCACCGAACTCGGCTACGGGCTGGCCGATCGCGGCTGGACGGTAGTCTCCGGCGGGGCCTTCGGCATCGACTCCGCCGCGCACCGTGGCGCGCTGACCGCCGGCGGGCTCACCGTCACCGTGCTGGCCTGCGGGCTGGACCGCCCGTATCCGATGGGCAACACGGCGCTCTTCGATCGGATCGCGGAGACCGGCCTGCTGGTCAGCGAGTGGCTGCCGGGCGCCGACCCGCTGCGGCCCCGGTTCCTCATCCGCAACCGGGTGATCGCGGCCGGCACACTGGGAACGGTGCTGGTGGAGGCGGCGGCCCGCAGCGGCGCGACCCAGACCCTCAAACGGGCCATCGGGGTCGGTCGGTCGGGAATGGTGGTGCCGGGCCCGGTCACCTCCGCGATGTCGGTGGGCGCGCACGAGTTGCTGCGCGAAGAACACAAGACCCGGCTGGTCACCGGTGTCGCGCACGTGCTGGAGGAGGTGGGGCGGATCGGCGAGGACCTGGCACCGCCCGCCCGGGCCCCGGAACGGCTCCGGGACCAGCTCGACGACGAGGCGACGCAGGTGCTGGAGGCGCTGCCCCGGCGCAAGGCGCTGGCCCTCGACGACGTCGCAGCCCGCGCCAGGGTGGATCTGCGCACCGCCATGCGCAAGCTGTCCCTACTGGAGGAACTGGCCATGGTGGTACGCCACGACGACGGCTACGCCCTCGCGCCGCCACCCGGCAAGGGCACCCGAGCGTGACGCGGCGCCGCGTCAGGACGGTGCGGGTGGCCTACGCCGGCCGGTCGCGCCCGTAGGCTGGGCGGATGTCCGCCGACGACAGCAGCATCCGCGCCGGCCGCGAGACGCCTCGGCAACGCCGCGGCACCCGGGCGGTCCACGAGGCGCTGCCACCGGAGATGCGGGAGGCGGTGGACGCGTTCGCCGAGCACCTGGCCGGGGTACGCAACCGGTCCGCGCACACGGTGCGGGCGTACGTGACCGACCTGGTCTCCCTGCTCGACCATGCGGCACGCCTGGGTTGCGCCGGCCCGTCCGAGCTGGACCTGACCGTGCTGCGGAGCTGGTTGGCAAAGCAGCGGACGATGGGTGCGGCGCGCTCGTCGCTGGCCCGCCGGGCCGCCTCCGCCCGCACGTTCAGCGCGTGGGCGCACCGGGCCGGACTGCTCACCACCGACGTGGCGGCCCCGCTGGCCAGTCCCCGGGCACACCGGGAGCTGCCCACGGTCCTGCGGGCCGACCAGGCCACCGCCCTGATGGACGCCCCGCAGCAAGCGGCCGAGCAGGCGGCGGCGAACGACGCCGGCACCGATGACGCGGTGCTGCTGCGCGACCGGGTGCTGCTGGAACTGCTCTACGGCACCGGCGTGCGGATCAGCGAAGCGTGCGGGCTCGACGTCACCGACGTCGACCACGCCCGCCGCGTGGTCCGGGTCTTCGGCAAGGGCGGGCGGGAACGGGCGGTGCCGTACGGGGTGCCGGCGCAGCACGCGCTCGACGCCTGGCTGAGCCGAGGCCGACCCGCCCTGGCCGGCCCCGGCTCGGGGACGGCGCTGCTGCTCGGCGCCCGAGGCGGGCGGCTCAACCCGACCACGGCGCGTCGGATCGTCGCCGGGTACTCCGAGGCCACCGGCCTGCCGCATACGACTCCGCACGCGCTGCGGCACTCCGCGGCCACCCACCTGCTGGAGGGCGGCGCTGACCTGCGGGCCGTACAGGAGTTGCTCGGCCACTCCTCGCTGGCCAGCACGCAGATCTACACCCACGTGTCGGTGGAGCGGCTGCGGGCGGCGTACCGACAGGCGCACCCGCGGGCCTGAACCGGGGCGAGCGGCGAACCGCCCCGCACTACCGGCGGTTAGCCCTCTTGGTCACCAGCCACACCAGGCCACCGATGAGTGCGACTGACGACACGACGCAACACAGCACGGCAACGTGCCACGGCCTGAGAGCACCCATGCGCGCACCCTACCCTGAGCGGCCCCGTCGAGGAGTACCCGCAATCACCCGCCATCGATGCCAAGCTTGGCGGTGCGGAAGCCGACGTGCGGTCGGGAGCACCGGGGCGAAAGAACCGCGAGGTGATGATCCACGGCGGGCTACCATCAGCGGATGACGGTCCCGCAGCCACCCGAGCCGATCCCCGGGGCTCGGCTGCTCTTCTCCCTCGACCCGTCGGTCAGCCATCTCAACCACGGATCGTTCGGCGCGGTCCCGATCGTCGTGCAGCGGGCCCAGCAGCGCCTGCGTGACGAGATGGAGGCGAACCCGCTCCGTTTCTTCACCCAGGGCCTGGTCGACCGGATCACCCACACGCGGCGGCACCTGGCCGCGTTCCTGGGTGCCGACCCGGACGGCACCGCGCTGGTCGGCAACGCGACCACCGGCGTGGCGGTGGTGCTCCAGTCGCTCGGCCTGCGCCCCGGCGAGGAGGTGCTGACCACCGACCACGGGTACGGGGCGGTCGCCTTCTCGGTGGAGCGGGAGTGCCGGCGGACCGGGGCGGTGTCCCGAACGCTGCCGGTGCCGCTGAACGCCACCGACGAGGAGGTGATCGAGATCATCCGGTCCGGGTTGCGCCCGGGGCGTACCCGGTTGCTGGTCGTCGACCAGATCACCTCGCCCACCGCCCGGCTCTTCCCGGTCGCGGCGATCGTCGGGGTGGCCCGGGAGCAGGGGGTGCCGGTGCTGGTCGACGGGGCACACGCGCCGGGCATGCTGCCGACCACGGTCGCCTCGGTCGGCGCCGACTTCTGGGTCGGCAACCTGCACAAGTGGGCGTACGCGCCGCGCGGCACCGCCGCCCTGGTGGTGGCCGAGCCGTGGCGGGAGCGGATCCAACCGCTGGTCGTGTCGTGGGAACAGGACAGCGGCTTCCCCACCCGGGTCGAGTGGCAGGCGACGCTGGACTACACGCCGTGGCTCGCCGCACCGGCGGGCCTGTTCAACCTGCGCACCCTCGGCGTGGACCGGGTACGCGCGCACAACGCCGCGCTGGCCGCGTACGGGCAGCGGGTGGTCGGGGACGCCCTCGGGGTGGCGCCGTCCCACCTGCCGGAGCCCGGCGGACCGACGGTGTCCATGCGACTCATCCCGCTGCCGCCCGGCGTCGCCACGACGCTGGACGCGGCGCGGGCGCTGCGGGCCCGGATCGCGGACCGACTGGCCGCAGAGGTGGCGGTGGCGGCCTGGAACGGCCGGGGCTGGCTGCGCCTCTGCGGCCAGGTCTACAACACTCCCGACGAGTACGACCGGCTGGCCGTCCGCCTTCCCACGCTGCTCGCCCAGCGCTGAGCGACACCGGCGGCCGGGCCGTCAGCGGCCGGCGACGTCGGCCGCCGTGCATCACGCCCGGGGCGTCGGCGGCCGGGCATCAGTGGCCCGGGGCGTCGACCGGGAGCAGCCGGACCGCGCCAAGGCCGAGCAGGGCGAGCGGGTCCAGGTATTCCTCGCCCCGGCGCAGCCCCCAGTGCAGGCACGCCTCGGCGAGGCAGCCGAGGTGGCCGGCGAGGAGATCGCCGATCGGTGTCCCGGTCGCGACCTGCGCGCCGACCGGCAGCCCGGGGCGTACCGGTTCGTAGGTGGTGCGTAGCCCGTCGGCGTGCCCGACGCTCACCACCGGACGCCCGGCCACCATGCCAGCGAAGAGGACGATCCCGGCGCCGGCGGCGCGGACCTCGACGCCCGGAGCGGCGGCCAGGTCGACGCCACGATGGCCGGGCAGCCACGGTTGCGGCGGTGGGTCGAACCGGCGTACCGGTCGGGGTGTGCCGGCCAGCGGCCAGCCGAACCGTGCGGCGTCAGGCGGATCGGGCAGCACCCAGGGGTCCGCCGCCGGGTCGACCGAAGGCCGGGGATCGGCGGCGTGGGCGGCGGCCACGGCCGACCCGGGACGGACAGCGACCGGGGCGACCAGCAGCAGGAGGCCGAGGGCCGGGACGGCCGGGCGCAGCAGCAACGGCATGCCGCACACCCTGCCGCCGGGACCCGGTAACACTCCACCGCCGGAAACGGTCACTGTGGACAACGTCCCGGCTGTGGACAGCGCCCAACCGCGGAGATGATCTGCTATGGGCGCGACGCCTATGCTGGCCGCGTGACGAGGGACTGGTACGCCTGGCACCACGACTACCACCAACCCGGATCCGCCCTGTCCCGCCGCCTCGCGGCGGTGCGGGAACAGATCCGGCAGGCGTTGGACCGGGCGCCGGCGGGTCCGTTGCGGGCGATCAGTCTCTGCGCCGGACAGGGGCATGACCTGATTCCGGTGCTCGCCACCCATCCCCGGCGGGACGACGTCATCGCCCGGCTGGTCGAACTGGACCCGCGCAACGCCGAGATCGCCCGGGCGGCCGCCGCCGAGGCCGGCCTGACCGGGGTCGAGGTGATGGTCGGCGATGCAGCGCTCACCGACCGGTACGCCGATCTCGTGCCGGCGGACCTGGTCCTGGTGTGCGGGGTCTTCGGCAACATCGTCGAGGCGGACATCCGGGCCACCGTCGGGCACTGCGCCGCGCTCTGCGCCACCGGCGGCACGGTCATCTGGACCCGGCACCGGCGCGAGCCGGACCTGGTCCCCACCATCTGCGCCTGGTTCGCCGAGGAGGGCTTCACCCCGTTCGAGGTGAGCAGCCCGGCCGACGGGGTCGGCGTCGGGGTGCACCGGTTCACCGGTCCGCCCCGCCCGCTCCCGCCCGGCGTCACGATGTTCGAGTTCGTCGACCGGCTCACCCGCCACTGAACAGCCCGAAGGAAGCACGTATGACCACTGTGGACGAGATCAGCCGCGCCTCCCGGATAGCCGGGCCCGACGAGGCGATCAGCGCCGAGGAACTCCAGTTGGCCGCGCGCAACCACGGGATCCCCCTGGAGGCGCTCCGCTACGACGTGACCCCGGCCGGCCTGCACTACCTGCTCATCCACTACGACATCCCGGACGTCGACCCGGCGGCGCACACGCTGACCGTCGACGGCGCGGTGGAACGGTCACTCAGCCTCGACCTGGCCGCGCTGCGGGAGCGGCCCCGGGTCACCCACCGGGTGACGCTCGAATGCGCCGGCAACGGCCGGGCGCTGCTGCACCCGCGCCCGGTCAGCCAGCCATGGCTGGTGGAGGCGGTCGGCAATGCCGAGTGGACCGGCACCCCGCTGGCGCCGCTGCTGCGCGAGGCCGGGCTCGCCGGCGACGCCGTGGACGTGGTCTTCACCGGCGCCGACCACGGGATCGAGCGCGGCGTGGAGCAGGACTACCAGCGGGCGCTGCCGGTCGCGGACGCGTTGCGCGAGGAGGTGCTGCTCGCGTACGAGATGAACGGTGCTCCCCTGCTGCCGCAGCACGGCGCGCCGCTGCGGCTGATCGTGCCCGGCTGGTACGGCATGGCGCACGTGAAGTGGCTGCGGAACATCCGGGTGCTGACCGAGCCCTTCGAGGGCTACCAGAACGCGGTGGCGTACCGGCTGCGGCAGGACGCGGACGACCCGGGTGTGCCGGTGACCCGGATCGAGCCACGCGCCCTGGTACGCCCGCCGGGCTTCCCGGACTTCATGTCGCGTACCCGGATGCTGCGGCCGGGGCCGTGCACGGTGGACGGCCGGGCCTGGTCGGGGCATGCGCCGGTCACGGCCGTCGAGGTGACCTTCGACGGCGGTACGACGTGGGTGCCGGCAACCCTCGACGAGCCGGCCGGGGGCGCGTGGGCGTGGCGGCGTTGGCAGGTCGAGTGGTACCCGACGCCGGGGCGTCACGTGCTGGGTGCGCGGGCGACGGACGCCTCGGGGCGGACCCAGCCGGTCGAGCAGCCGTGGAACCGGGGCGGTTTCGCGAACAACCTGGTGCAGCGCGTCGAGGTGGTGGTGCTGGCGGAGTGATCCGCCGCCGGGAGCGGGCAGCCGGTCGGGCCGGCCCGCCACCCGGCCGGGTCAGCCGCCGAATCCGGAATCCGCGGGCAGCGAGATGTCGGGCTTCTCCAGCTCCTCGACGTTGACGTCCTTGAACGTCATTACCCGGACGTTCTTGACGAATCGGGCGGGACGGTACATGTCCCACACCCAGGCGTCGTGCATCTCGACCTCGAAGTAGACCTCGCCGTCGGAGTTACGCACGTGCAGGTCGACCTGGTTGGCCAGGTAGAAGCGGCGCTCGGTCTCCACCACGTAGGAGAACTGGCGGACAATGTCGCGGTACTCCCGGTAGAGCTGCAGCTCCATCTCGGTCTCGTACTTTTCGAGATCTTCGGCGCTCATCGCTCTCCGCCTTCCATGACCACATCTTCCCCCACCGGCGCCGGAGGTCGCGGCTGCTCGCCCCACGCCACGCCGACGGTACCCCCTACCGCCCCGGACCGCTCCATCGGCTCGTCCGGGCCGCCGAAGAGCATCGCACCCGAGCCGCCGAAAAGCGGTTCACCCGGGCTGCCGAAAAGCGTCTCACCCGGGCCGCCGCCAGCCGGGCGTCGGGAGCGCGGCGGCCGGCCGTCGCGACCGGAGACGGTGGCCACGTTCGCGTACGAGAAGCGGTGCTCCCGGCACGGCCCGAGCTCCCGCAACGCGGCGGTGTGCTCGGGCGTGATGTAGCCCTTGTGCTCGGCGAAGCCGTAGCCCGGGTATCGCTCGTCCAACCCGACCATGATCCGGTCCCGGGTGACCTTGGCCAGCACGCTGGCCGCCGCCACGCAGGCGGCCACCCGGTCGCCCTTCCAGACCGCCAGCCCCGGCACATCCAGCCCGTCGACGCCGAAGCCGTCGGTCAGCACATACTCGGGGCGGGTGGCCAGCGAGGCCAGGGCGCGACGCATCGCCGCCAGGTTGCACACGTGCAGCCCGCGCGCGTCGACCTCCGCGGCGGGTATGACCACCACCGCGTACGCCAGGGCCCGCGCCACCACCTCGTCGTGGATCCGCTCCCGGCTGGCCGCGGTGAGCAGCTTGGAGTCGGCCAGCCCGTCGATCTCGCCGCGCCGCCCCTCGGGCAGCACCGCAGCGGCGGCCACCAGCGGCCCGGCGCAGGCACCTCGGCCGGCCTCGTCGGCGCCGGCCACGTGCCGGAAGCCCCGCCGTTGCAGGGCCCGTTCCAGGGCGTAGAGGCCGCCGTCGCGGCGCACCACGGTGCGCGGAGGCGTCAGCACGGGGCACCCCCGGAAAGCGCGTCGACCAGCAGCACGCGGGCCGTGCGGCGAGGGGTGTAGACGGTCACCTCCCCAGCCTGCCAGACGCGTCCGACGAACGCCCACGCCCACTCAGCTCAGGGATTGGGGATCCCGTCGAACTGCTTCGGCACGGTGAGCCAGGTCGCCCGGCTGGGTGGCCAGAAGATCGTGAAGGCCCGGCCGACCACCTGGTCCTCGGGGATGGTGGCCTCGGTGATGTCCGCGCCGGACTGCTGCCAGTGCTCGAGGGAGTCGCCGGAGGCCTGCCGGTGGTCGCCCATCACCCAGAGCCGCCCCTGCGGCACGGTGATGTCGAAATCCTGGTCGGCCGGCTTGTTGCCCGGGTAGATGAACGGCTCGTCGATCGGCTTGCCGTTGATGATGAGCCGCCCCTGCGGGTCACAGCAGACCACGTGGTCGCCGCCGACGCCGATCACCCGCTTGATGAAGTCCTCGCCGGAGGGATTGCCGCTCCACGAGGTGGGCGCCTTGAAGACGATGACCTCGCCGCGGTGCGGCGAGCGGAAGTCGTAGACCAGCTTGTTGACCAGCACCCGATCGTCGATCTTCAGGGTGTTCTCCATGGACGGGGAGGGGATCCAGAAGGTCTGCAGCACAAAGGCACGTACCAGCACTGCGACCAGGATCGCCACGCCCAAGAGGATGGGCAGCTCCTTCCAGAAGGAGCTGCGTGGCTTTTCGGTCTGCTCGTCGATCACGGGAGGAGCCTACGTTGCCCGGTGCGGCGCGGTCGCCCCGAACGCGCGAGAACGCCGGAGCGCGGCCGTGACCGGGAGGATCAGGACCACACCGCCCACCGGGTCCGGATCCACCGGGACCGGTCGGGCCGGCGCCGCCTCGGGTTGCGGCAGGTCGGCGAAGGTCTGTGGGACGGGCAGGGTGGCCCACCGCTGCGACGGCCACACGATCATGAAGGCTCGACCGACCACGTTGTCGATCGGCACCGGCCCCTGGCAGCGGGCGTCCTGGGAGACCAGCCGGTGGTCGCCCATCACGAAGATCTGGCCCGGCGGTACGACCACCTCGGTGAACTGCCGGGAGCGGCACTCTCTCGCGTTCGGCGGCAGGTCGATCGGCGAATCCTCGGACACGTACGACCGCTCGTCCAGTGGCACGCCGTTGACCACGACCCGGCCCTGGTCACAGCACCAGACCCGGTCGCCGGGCACACCGATGACCCGCTTGATGAAGTCCTTCTCGCCGGGGCGGCTGATCCCGACCAGGTCGCCGAGGGTCCGGCCGACCCGACCGAGGAAGTTGGTCGGCGGCACCGGGGCCTCCTGGGCCACCCACCTGTCGGTGCCCCGGAAGACCACCACCTCGCCGCGAGCCGGTTCGCGGACGTCGTAGACGACCTTGTTGACCAGCACCCGGTCGCCGATGAGGAGGGTGTCCTCCATCGACCCGGAGGGGATGAAGAACGCCTGGAGCAGAAAGGTGCGGATCAGCACCGCCAGGCAGAACGCGACGACCAGCAGCAGGGGCAGCTCCTGCCAGAGGGGTAAATGCCGGCGGTGGCGCCGGACCCGCCGGTGCCACGGATCGACGGCGCCGTCCTCGTCAAGCATCTGCACCATGCCACTCTCCGGTCCGCCGAAACGACACTACCGCCCGGGAGTCTCGCCAGAGACCCCACGGGCGGTAGTGGATCGCTGTGCCGCCGCGAGCAGGCGCGGCGCGCCGTCCCAGTGCGCCCGTACGACCAGGGTAGTGCGCTCCGATCGATACGACATCCGCACAGGTCAGGCCGTGTGGCGAACGGGAATTCAGCTCGCCGGCTGCTTCTCGCGCAGCTCCTTGATCTTGGCCTTCTTGCCGCGCAGCTCGCGCAGGTAGTAGAGCTTGGCACGCCGCACGTCACCGCGGGTCACGACCTCGATCCGGTCGATCGCCGGGCTGTTCACCGGGTAGGTCCGCTCCACACCCACACCGAAGCTGACCTTGCGGACCGAGAAGGTCTCGCGCAGACCGTCACCCTGGCGGCGGATGACGACGCCCTGGAAGATCTGGACCCGGGACCGGTTGCCCTCGACGACCCGCGCGTGCACCTTGACGGTGTCACCGGCACGGAAGTCGGGGAGGTCGGTACGCTTCGACTGGGCGTCAAGGGCGTCCAGGATGTTCATCGCTGCGTCCTCGTAAGGCTCACGGCGCACCGTCAGTCGGTGCGCGAATGGGTGATTCTGACCCCCGGATGGTGACCGACGACGCCGACCCCGGTCGAGGGTCCTCGCAGCCGCCCACGGCGTGGACGGATGCGGCAACCCCCCTACTTTGCCACATCCCCCGGCGGCAGCTGAAACCCACCCCGGTCCAACGCCGCCCGGTCCCGCTTGTCCAGGCTCTCCGGCGGCAGCGCGGCGATCATGTCGGGGCGGCGGGCGGCGGTACGCAGCAGCGACTCGTCGCGCCGCCAGCGGGCGATCTTCCCGTGATCGCCGGAGCGGAGCACCTCCGGCACCTCGTGCCCGCGCCAGGTAGCCGGTTTGGTGTACATCGGCGCCTCCAGCAGCCCGTGGGCGTGCGACTCCTCGTCCAGCGAGCCGGCGTTGCCGAGCACGCCGGGCAGGAGCCGGGTGACCGCCTCCAGGACCACCAGCACCGCCACCTCGCCGCCGAAGAGCACGTAGTCGCCGAGGGAGACCTCGGTCACTCGCATCCGGGTCGCCGCGTGGTCGAGCACCCGCTGGTCGATGCCCTCGTACCGGCCGCAGGCGAAGAGCAGGTGCGGCTCGGCGGCCAACTCGTGCGCCATCGCCTGGGTGAACCGGGCGCCGACCGGAGAGGGCACCAGCAGCCGGGGCTCCGGGTCGCCGTCGGCGCCTGGGACGAGGGCGTCCAGCGCCGCGCCCCAGGGCTCCGGCCGCATCACCATGCCGGGCCCGCCGCCGTAGGGCGTGTCGTCGACCGTGCGGTGCACGTCGTGGGTCCAGGTCCGCAGATCGTGTACGGCCAGCCGCAGCGTGCCGTTCGCCCGGGCCTTGCCGATCAGCGACAGGTCCAGCGGGGCGAAGTATTCGGGGAAGATCGACACGATGTCGACGCGCATGAACGGTGGCTCCAGCTACAGGTCGAGCAGGCCGTCGGGCGGATCGACGACGACCCGACCGCCGGCGATATCCACCTCGGGCACGATCGCCTTGACGAACGGGATCAGCGCGGTACGCCCCTCGGGGCGCCGCAGCACCAGCAGGTCGGAGGCGGGGGCGTGGTCGATCCGGGCCACCTCGCCCAGCCGCTCGCCGGCCGGGGTGACCACGGCGAGGCCGACCAGCTGGTGGTCGTGGAACTCCTCCGGGTCCTCCGGCGGGGAGACTTCGGCGCTGTCCACCCCGACCAGGGTGCCGCGCAGCGCCTCGGCGACATCGCGGTCCAGCACGCCCTCGAACGCGACCAGCAGCCGCCCCTGGTGCATCCGGGCGAACTCGACGGTCAGCTCCGCCGGCACCTGGTAGGCGCCGGGCTGCGCGGGCGCGACTGCTCCGGGCTCGGCGCGCAGCACGTCCTGTGCCTGCGCGGCCCGGGGCGTCGCCCCGGGCATGGTGCGCAGCACCATGCCCGGGGCGAACCGTGCTTCGGGCTCATCGGTCCGCACCTCCACGGTGACCTCACCGCGGATCCCGTGCGGCTTGCCGATCCTGCCGACGATGAGAAGCATCAGTACGAGTCGACGATGTCGACGCGTACCCCGCGCCCGCCGATGGAGCCGATCACCTGGCGCAGCGCCTTGGCGGTCCGGCCGGACCGCCCGATCACCGTGCCGAGGTCCTCCGGGTGCACGCGGACTTCAAGCCGCTTGCCCCGGCGAGAGTCGACCATTCGCACCCGGACATCGTCCGGGTGGTCAACGATCCCCTTGACCAGGTGCTCCAGGGCGGGACGCAGCGCCATGTCAGGCCTGCTCGCCGGACTCGGCACCGGTCTGCTCCTCGGCCTTCGGCGCCTCGGCCTCCGGCTTGGCGGCCTTCTTGGCCGGCTTGGCCGGGGCCTCCGCCAGGCCGGCGGCGGCCTTCGCCTCGGCCTCGTACGCCGCCTGGCGGTCGGCCCGCTCCGGGGCGACCTTCAGCGGCGGCGGGGCCGGCAGGCCCTTGAACTTCTGCCAGTCGCCGGTCAGCTCCAGCAGTCGCTGCACCGCCTCGCTCGGCTGCGCGCCGACGGACAGCCAGTACTGGACCCGCTCCGACTTGACCTCGATGACCGAAGGGTCTTCCTTCGGCTGGTACACACCGACGAACTCGATCGCCCGGCCGTCACGCTTGGTGCGCGAGTCGGCGACGACGATGCGGTACTGCGGGTTGCGGATCTTGCCCATCCGCAGGAGCCGGATCTTTACGGCCACAGTTGTTTCGCTCCTGTTGCGATCTCACCAGCCCGGTACGGGGCGGTGTGGCGGGTGAGCGCCGACGGCACAGTGGGGTTGGGCCGGAGACTGCTCGGTCAACTGGCGACGCGCCCGGGTTAGAGGGCGCCGGACGCGCGCCGGATACCAGCGAACCATTCTGCCAGATCCGGCCCCGATCTCTCGCACCGGACCCGGACAGGTCACCCGAGTCGACCACCGAGTGAGGTACGGCACGCCTCAGCGCACCGGCGGCCGGTTCCACCCGGGCGGCAGCCCGTCCGGTACGTCCCATTCCGCCGGCGGGGTGAAGTCGCACCAGGTGCCGTCGAACGGGAACTCCTCCGCCTCGGCGAGCCTGATCACCCGCTCCCCCTCGGCGCGGACCGGCTCGTCGTCGGCAACCCAGTAGTGGCTGGGGAAGGCGAGTCGCTCGACGAACTCCTCCTCGTCCTTCCACTCCCAGCTCAGGTCGGGATAGACCACCACGTCGAGGTCCTGGTCCACCACGTCGATCCCGGCCACCAGGCCGTCGTCCCAGCGGACGCCCGGTTCCTCCAGGTTGACGTACCAGTTACGGAACCCGCCCCGGGCGTCCCGGAACCACCAGACCGAGTGCGCCGCGCCGGTGGGCAGGAACTTGAGCACCGGCGGCCCGTCCCAGCGGCCTTCGGCGAGCCGGTAGCGAGAGGTGATCCACTCCGCGAACGGTATGGCTCGCATGCCCAGCCCCGCCTCGGTCACCTCGTTGGCCACCGGCGTGTCCCGGGCGATCCAGAGCAGCAGCCCCCGGTCGTCGTCGAGGACCACCCGTGCCGGACGGACCCAGCCGATCCGGCCGTGCCGCACGTTCCGGTGCATGATCAGCCGGCCCGGCTCGAAGCGCACGTCACCCCCAGGCTGCTAACAGGGCCCCTCCTCTACCGCAGGGGTTAAGAAGGGGCCCTTCCTTACACCTCAGTAGGCGCGGGCCAGGATGGCCAGCAGGTCGGGCTCGTCCTCGGAGTCCGGCACCGCGCCGTCGGCGCGCAGCAGGCACCGGACGGTGACGCCCTGGGCGTTCGCCTCGGCCTCGCCCTGGACGCCGACCGCCGACCACGGCACCCGGGCCCAGCCGGTGGCCGACGCCTCGATCGCCTCGGCGAGCGTGGCGACGTCGGTGGTGCGGGACTGCCGGTGCGCGAGGGCCTGGTCGTGCAGCGCCTGCTGGTCGGCGTCCAGCGCGGCGAGGACCGCGCCGACCACGTCGGCCACCGGCGTCGGGGCCTTCGAGCCGTCCGTGCGCCGGACCACCACCGCGTTGCCGGCGGCCAGGTCGCGGGGGCCGACCTCGACCCGGACCGGGTAGCCGCGCAGCTCGGCGTCGACGGCCCGGCGGCCGAACGCGGTGTCGGTCCGGTCGTCGAGCGCGACCCGGACACCGGCGTCGCGCAGCGCGTCGCGGAGCTTCGCCGCCGCCTCGCCCACGCCCTCGCCGTCCTTGACGATCATCACGTACGCCTGGACCGGTGCCAGCTTCGGCGGCACCCGCAGGCCGTTGTCGTCGCCGTGGCACATGATCAGGCCGCCGAGCATCCGGGTGGAGGTGCCCCAGGAGGTGGTCCAGGCGTGCTCCCGGCCGCCCTCGGCGGAGGAGTAGCTGATGTCGAACGCCTTGGCGAAGTTCTGGCCCAGCTCGTGGCTGGTGCCCAACTGGAGCGCCTTGCCGTCGCCCATCATGCCTTCGCAGGTGTAGGTGGCGGTGGCGCCGGCGAACCGCTCCCGGGCGGTCTTCAGGCCGACCACCACCGGGATGCCGAGCACGTTGACCATCAGGTCCTCGTACGCCTCGTGCAGGATCTTGCGGGCGTAGGCGCGGGCGTCCTCACGGGTGGCGTGCGCGGTGTGCCCCTCCTGCCAGAGGAACTCGCTGGTACGCAGGAAGATCCGGGGCCGCAGCTCCCAGCGGACCACGTTCGCCCACTGGTTGAGCAGCAGCGGGAGGTCCCGGTAGGAGTCGATCCACTTGGCCATGAACTCGCCGATCACCGTCTCGCTGGTGGGGCGGACCACCACCGGCTCGGCGAGCTGCTTGCCACCACCGTGGGTAACCACGGCCAGCTCCGGCGAGAAGCCCTCGACGTGCTCGGCCTCGCGCTTGAGGTAGCTCTCCGGGATGAAGAGCGGGAAGTAGGCGTTCTCCGCGCCGGCCGCCTTGATCCGGGCGTCCATCTCGGCCTGCATCCGCTCCCAGATGGCGTAGCCGGCCGGTCGGATGACCATGGTGCCCCGCACCGGGCCGTTGTCGGCCAGCTTCGCCTTGGCGATCAGGTCCTGGTACCAGCGGGGAAAGTCCTCCGCACGGGGAGTGAGCACGCGTGCCATGAGGGCACATCCTATGCTCCGCCCGGCGGGCACCGCGATCGGGCGCGCCCGCACCGACGGTCGGCGGTGGGATCCCGCTCGGGCGGGGCGGTTGACCAGGGCATTAGCATCTGCGCCCGTGCCTCCGCTGCGCTCCCTGTTCGGCCGAGCCGCCGAGCCTGCCCCGCTTCCCTACCCGCCCACCTCGCCCGAGGGCCTGGCCGCCCGCTGGGTGCGCTGGGTGGCGGCGCACGGGCCGATGACGGACCCGATCCACGACACCACCGGCGAGGACGCCGGGCACCACCAGCCCGACGACGTCTGGTTCCTGGCCGGCACGTACGGCGGAACGGTACGACGGCGCTGCGCGATCCCCGCCGGACGGCCGCTCTTCCTCCCCGCCTTCAACATGTGGCAGGTCGGTTCCGGCCCCGGCGAGGTGCCGGTGGTCAGCGCGGCGACCGGGCACGCCAAGCTTGACGACGAGCGGGTGCCGCTCGCCACCATCGGCACGCCGACCCCCTTCGAGGTACGAGGTGCCTTCCGCAACGCTGTCACCGGCCGGTCGCGGCCGTACCCGGTCACCTGCTGGGGCCTCTGGGCGAGCCTGTCGCCGCTGGCCCCGGGCGAGCACGAGCTGACCTTCGGCGGCACCGACGGCGGCGAGTTCTCGGTGCGGGCGAAGTATCTGTTGGTGGTGAGCTGAGCCGCCCCGGCGCTGCGGTCAGCGGATGACGCGGCCGCGCAGGACGATGCGGGACGGGGTGCGGACCACCCGGAGGTCGCGGCGCGGGTCCTCGGGATAGACGACCAGGTCGGCGAGGCCGCCCTCGACCAGACCGGGGAAGCCGAGCCACTCCCGGGCCCGCCAGGAGGCTGCGGCGAGGACGTCCTGCGCGGACATCCCGGCCCGCTCGTGCAGCAGCAACATCTCCTCGGCGGCCAGCCCGTGGTCGATGCCACCGCCGGCGTCGGTGCCGACGTAGATCGGCACACCCGCCTCGTACGCGGCCCGGACCACCTCGGGGAAGCGGTCCCGCAGGGCGAGCATGTGGTCGGCGTAGCCGGGGAACTTCGGGCGGGCCTGGTCGGCGATGTGCCCGAAGGTCTGAATGTTGATCATCGTGGGAACCAGCGCGGTGCCCTGGCGGGCCATCAGGTCGACCAGGTCGAGGCTGAGCCCGGTGCCGTGCTCCACCGAGTCCACCCCGGCCCGCACCATGATCTCCACGGCCGACTCGCTGAAGGTGTGCACGGCCGCCCGCGCCCCGGCGGCGTGCGCGGCGGCGACGGCGGCGGTCATGGTGTCGGCGTCCCAGGCCGGCGCGAGGTCGCCCACACCGCGGTCGATCCAGTCGCCGACCAGCTTGACCCAGCCGTTGCCGGCGGCGGCCTGCTCGGCCACCGTCGCGGCCACCTCGGCCGCGCCGACCTCCACCCCGATGTCGCGCAGGTAGCGCTTCGGCGGTGCCACATGCCGGCCGGCGCGGGCCAGTCGCGGCAGGTCCGGGTCGTCGTCGAGCTCCGGGTACGGGTACGGCGAGCCGGCGTCCCGGATGGCGAGCACCCCGGCGTCCCGGTCGACCCGGCCCAACTCGCGGGCCTGGTCGAGGGAGGTGATCGGGGCACCGCCCCGGGCGATGCCGATGTGGCAGTGGGCGTCGGTCAGCCCGGGGAGCACGAAGCCGCCGTCGGCGACGGTCTCCGCGCCCGGCACCGGTTCGAAGGTGACCCGGTCGCCGACCAGCCAGAGATCCCGGACCTCGTCGTCCGGCAGGAGCACACCGCGCACATGCAGAGCCATGTGCACAGTCCTACCCGATCACTCCCCCTCGGTGGCGAGCAGGTCGTTCCGTCGTGCGGTGAGGGCGGGCAGGTCGACGGAGACCTTCCACGGCCGCTCGCTGACGAACAGGTCCTCGGTGTGGGTGACCTGCTCGTACTCGCGGCCCGCGCCGAGGGCGTACTCGGTCAGGGTGATCCGTTTCTGCAGCGGGTCGACCACCCAGTACGAGCGGACCCCGGCATGAGCGTAGGCACTTCGCTTGTCGTCGAGGTCGCGGCGGCTGTCGAACGCAGCCAGCACCTCTACGGCGAGGACAACATCGGCGGCCGGAACGGGCGACGTGTTCGCTCGCTGGACACGCACGACGACGAGGTCAGGTCGGAGCTCATGACGCCGGTCGATCGCCACCGAGACGTGCATGCTCGCAAGTACGTCGGCGGGAAGACGCTCCTCGACCGCCAGAAGCAGTTCCAGACAGAGTTGCTGGTGCAACGGAGTCCACGACAGGGTCACCAGGCGGCCGTTGACCAGCTCGTACCGGAGATCACGAGGCAGGTCGACGAGATCCTCCGCGGTCCACTCCCGCGATCGTGTGCGTTCCATGCTGCTCCCGAATGCGGCGGCCCCGTCACCATAAAGCGTGACGGGGCCGTGGGACGTCGACGACGCGCGTCAGCGAGGGTGCTTGTCGCCGCCCTTGCCGAGCTTGTTGAAGTCGATCTTCGGGAGCTTGAAGCCCGGCGGCAGGCCCTGCGCGCCGGCCAGGTCGCCCGGGTCCAGGCCCGGCGGAAGCTGCGGCATGCCGCCCGGGAAGCCGCCCGGCATCCCGGCGCCGGTGCGGGGCCGACCGCCCTTGGTGCCCTTGCGCTTGTTCTTCGGCGACTTGGTCGCCTTGCGCCGGCCAGCGCCGGGCAGGCCCATCATGCCGCCCATCTGCTTCATCATCTTCTGCGCGTCGGCGAAGCGGTTGAGCAGCTGGTTGACGTCCATCACGGTGACGCCGGAGCCGGTGGCGATCCGGGCCCGCCGGGAGCCGTTGATGATCTTCGGGGTGGTGCGCTCGGCCGGGGTCATCGACCGGATGATCGCGGTGACCCGGTCGAAGTGTTTGTCGTCCAGCTCGGCGAGCTGGTCCTTCATCTGCCCCATGCCGGGCATCATGGCCAGCACGTTGGCGATCGGGCCCATCCGCCGCACCGCGATGAGCTGATCGAGGAAGTCCTCCAGGGTGAAGGTCTCCCCGCCCATCAGCTTGGCGGTCATCTTCTCCTTCTGATCGGAGTCGAAGGCCGCCTCGGCCTGCTCGATCAGCGTGAGGACGTCGCCCATGCCGAGGATCCGGCTGGCCATCCGGTCGGGGTGGAAGACGTCGAAGTCCTCCAGCTTCTCGCCCGTGGAGGCGAAGAGGATCGGCTGCCCGGTGACCTCCCGGACCGACAGCGCGGCACCACCGCGGGCGTCGCCGTCGAGCTTGGAGAGGACCACACCGGTGATGCCGACGCCGTCACGGAACGCCTCGGCGGTGCGCACCGCGTCCTGACCGACCATCGCGTCGATGACGAAGATGACCTCGTCGGGCTGGACCGCGTCCCGGATGTCGGCGGCCTGCTGCATCATCTCGGCGTCGATACCGAGCCGACCGGCGGTGTCGACGATCACGATGTCCCGGGCGGCCCGCTTGGCGTGCTCGATCGAGGCCCGGGCCACCTGGACGGGGTCGCCGAAGCCGTTGCCGGGCTCCGGGGCGTACACCTCGACGCCGGCCCGACCACCGAGCACCTGGAGCTGCCCGACGGCGTTGGGGCGTTGCAGGTCGGCGGCGACCAGCAGCGGCTGGTGCCCCTGGGCCTTGAGCCAGCGGGCCAGCTTGCCGGCGAGGGTGGTCTTACCGGAACCCTGGAGACCGGCCAGCATGATCACGGTCGGCGGGTGCTTGGCGAACTGGAGCCGCCGCCCCTCGCCACCGAGGACGGCGACCAGCTCCTCGTTGACGATCTTGACGATCTGCTGCGCCGGGTTGAGCGCCTGGGAAACCTCGGCGCTGCGGGCCCGCTCCTTGACGTTCGCGATGAAGCCCTTGACCACCGGCAGGGCGACATCGGCCTCCAGCAACGCCATCCGGATCTCGCGCGCGGTGGCGTCGATGTCGGCGTCAGTGAGCCGGCCCTTGCCGCGGAGCTTGGTGAAGATCCCGGAGAGGCGGTCACTCAAGGTGTCAAACACGCGAACATCCCGTTTGTCGTTTTCGGCGGGCACAAGTCGGCCGGCGCGCACAAGGCCGGCTACCCGCAAGGGTAACGGTCCCACCCCACCGTTGCTTCCCGCCGGCCGGACCCCCGTCGCGACATGACGGCGGTCAGGCCGGGGTCCCGGCGCGGGGCCACTCGACTCCGGCAGCGCTGTAGCGTCCGCGGACACATCTGCCCAGCACCGATCACGACGATCATGAGGCGACCAGGCCCGACTGGTACGCGAAGACCACCAACTGCGCCCGATCCCGGGCGCCCAGCTTGACCATGGCCCGGCTGACGTGGGTACGCGCGGTGGCCGGGCTGACCACCAGCCGCTCGGCGATCTCGGCGTTGCTCAGGCCCTCACCGACCAGCCCCACCACCTCCCGCTCCCGTTCGGTGAGGGTGCCGAGCTGCGGGTGCGGTCGGGGCACCCGGGCCGGCCGGGTGGCGAACTCCCGGACCACCCGCCGGGTCACCGACGGCGACAGCAGCGCCTCCCCCTCGGCGACCAGGCGGATCGCCCGCAGCAGCTCGGCCGGGCGGGTGTCCTTGGTCAGAAAGCCGCTGGCCCCGTGGCGCAGCGCGTCGAAGACGTACTCGTCCAGCTCGAAGGTGGTCAGCACGATCACCCGGGTACCGGCCAACCCCGGGTCGGCGACGATCCGCCGGGTCGCCTCGATGCCGTCGACGCCGGGCATCCGGACGTCCATCAGCACCACGTCGGGGCGCTCCCGCCGGGTCAGCTCGACCGCGCCGAGCCCGTCGGCCGCCTCACCCACCACCGCGAGGTCGTCCTCGCTCTCCACCAGGGCACGCAACCCGATCCGGACCAGGTCCTGGTCGTCCGCGAGCAGCACCTTGATCATCCGACCTCCTCCAGGGGCAGTGTCGCGTACACCCGGTAGCCGCCGGTGGCGACGGGGCCGGCGGTGAACGACCCGCCCAGCGCGTTGACCCGCTCCCGCATACCGGCGAGGCCGTACCCGGCGGACCCGGCCGGCGGGGCGGACGCGCCGCGACCGGTGTCGGCGACCTCGACACCGACCTCGGTGGGGCCGTACCGCAGCCGGACGGTGGCGGTGGCCGGACCGGCGTGGCGCAGCACGTTGGTCAGCGACTCCTGCACCACCCGGTAGGCAGCCAGGTCCACGGCGACCGGGAGCGGGCGGGGCTCCCCGGTGACCTCGACGTTGACCGGCACCCCGGCACCGGCCAGCCGCTCGCGCAGCTGCGTCAGCTGGCCCAGCCCGGGGGCGGGCGCCCGCTCGTCGGCCGCCTCGTCCCGCCGGACCACGGTGAGCGTCACCCGCAGCTCGTCCAGGGCCTCCTTGCTGGTGCGGCTGATGGCGGTCAGCGCCGCCTCGGCCTGCTCCGGCCGCTTCCCCAGCAGGTGCAACGCGATCTCCGCCTGCATGTGGATGGCGGCCAGGCCGTGCCCGACCACGTCGTGCACCTCCCGGGCGACCCGCAGCCGCTCGGCGTCGGCCAGCCGGCGGGCCTCGTCGACCCGGTTCCGGGCGGTGCTCTCCCGGCCCAGGCGGACCGTGGTCCCCACCGCGAACGGCACCACCACCCAGGCGGCGACCCCCATCAGGCCGTCCAAGCCGGTCGGGCGCGCCCCGACGAAGACGTGCGCGAGCAGCGCCACCAGCGCGGCCGCGCCGGCCAGCGCCGCGGTCCGCCACGGCCGGTACGCGGCCACCGTGTAGACCGCGACGAAGAACGAGATCAGGATCGGGCCGTACGGGTAGCCGAGCACCAGGTACGCCGTGGTCGCCGCGGTGACCACGGCCAGGGTGGCCAACGGCCACCGCCGGCGTACGGCCAGGGCGAGCGCCGCCACCACGACCAGCGGATACGTCGCCCGGCCGGTGCCCACCCCCTGGTTGAGGCCGGCCGGCCCGGTGCCGAACAGCCCGAAGACGACCATGGCCAGGGCGACCAGGGCGTCGAAGACGCCGTCGCCCCACCCGGTCCGGTGCCGATCCACGCCGTCCCTCCCCCCGCCCGGCTCAGCCAAGGTCCCGCCGCCGCAGCAGCACCCCGCCGATCACCGCGAACACGACCAGGTACGCCGCCACCACCAGCGCCGCCTGCCCGCCGCCGACGGTCGCCGCGACCCCGGGCGTGTCCCCGGGGGCGCCCAGCGCGGCCGCCAGCGACCCGGCGTTCGGGCCGGGCAGCCCCTTCTGCAGCTGGGCCACCCAGTCGAGCAGCGGCGCGGCCAGCACGGCGAGCAGGTTCTGCACCGCGAGCAGCCAGACCAGCCCCAATCCGACGGGCAGCGCCACCGCCCGCAGCGCGACGGCGAGCACGGCACCGAGCATGGCCCACATCGTCGCGACGAGCCACCCCGCGCCGATCCCGGTGAGCAGGTCGCCGGCCGACGGCCAGTGGATCGGCTGCGACTCGGCGACCGCGATCAGGGCGCTCGCCACCGCGCCGACGGCGAAGATCGAGAGCACCACGACCAAGGCGGCGGTCGCCAGGACGAGCAGCTTGCCCGCGTACACCTGCAGTCGGGTGGGGCCCTGGGTGAGGATGGTCTTCCAGGTGTCCCAGGCGTACTCGCCGCCGACCGTGAGCACGCCGAGGATCAGCACGATCGCGCCCAGGAACACCGGCAGCCCACCGAGCGAGTTCCCGACCAGCCGGTCGGGCAGCAGCATCGGCAGCGTCCGGTCGGTGTTCGGGCCGGTCGTGCCACCGGCGATGCTCGCGTACGGGAAGACGTACGTGAAGATCAACGCGAGCACCAGCGTGACGGCCAGCAGCAGCCAGGACGCCGGCCGGCGGGTCAACTTGACCGCCTCGGCGCGGAAGCTACGCGACATCGGCCGTTCCCTTCTCGATGAGGTCGAAGAAGACCTGCTCCAGATCCCGTTCCCGTCGGCGTAGTTCCCGCACCGCCACCCCGACGCCGACCAGTTCGGCATTGACCCACGCGGCCCGGTCCGGCTCGACGGAGAGCTCCAGCCCGCCGTCGACCATTCGGACCCGCTCGGCGCCGACCAACTCCCGGGCCCGCGCCGCCGCCTGCTCGAGCGGATCGGCGAGCACCCGCAGCACGGCCGCGCCGCGCAGGTCGGCGACGCGGCCCTCGGCGACCAACCGTCCCGCGGAGATCACCCCGACCCGGTCGCAGACCTGCTCGACCTCGCCGAGCAGGTGGCTGGAGACCAGCACGGTGCACCCGCCCGCGCCGAGCCGGCGGATCAGCGCGCGCATGTCCGCCATGCCGGCCGGGTCGAGGCCGTTGGTCGGCTCGTCCAGAATCAGCAGGCGCGGGTCCTTGAGCAGCGCGGCGGCCACGCCGAGCCGCTGTTTCATGCCCAACGAGTAACCGGCGTACCGGTCGCCGGCCCGGTCGGTGAGGCCGACCAGGTCGAGCACCAGCGCCACCCGGTCCGCGCCGACCCCGCTGTAGCGGGCGAGCACCCGCAGGTTGTCCCGTCCGGACAGGTACGGGTAGAAGGCCGGCCCCTCGATCAACGCCCCGACCCCGGTGAGCCGGCCGGCGCCGGGCGGCCGGCCGAGCAGCCGTACCGTGCCGGCGGTGGGTCGGACCAGCCCGAGCAGCATGCGCAGGGTGGTGGTCTTGCCGGCGCCGTTCGGGCCGAGGAAGCCGTACACCTCGCCGGCCCGGACGCTCAGGTCGAGGTTCTGCACGGCTGTCAGCCCGCCGTACCGTTTGGTGAGCCCTTCGGTGTGCACTGGCAGGTTCATGCCCCGAGCGTGCCGCCTCCTGGGCCGGGCATCGTCGCCCTGCGAGCGGCACCTCGCCTACGCCCCGGGACGTATCCCCGGGGGCGACGCCTACACCGCGGCGAGGACGGCGGCCTCGACGCGGTGCCGGTCCGCGTCGGAGGGCCAACCGCCGACCAGGTAGAACGCGTCCACCACGTCGCCGCCGAGGGTGGAGATCCGGGCCGCCCGTACCTGGGCGCCGGCCTCGTCGAGGGCGCAGGTGACCCGGTAGAGCAGCCCGGCCGCGTCGCCGGCGCGCAACTCCAGCAGCACCGCGTCGGTGGCCGCCTCGCGGTGCCAGACCACTCGCGGCGCGGCGCCCTGACCACGGGCGGCGAGCGCCCGGCCACGCAGCCGCTGGGTGACCGAGACGTCGCCGCCAACCGCGCGGCGCAGGTCGGCGGTGAGCGCGAGCGGGTCGGGCGCCAGGCCGTAGCGGGGCTGGACCCGGCACTCGACCAGGGCCCGGCCGTCGACCGTGGCGGCGTCTGCGGAGATCACCTCCAGTCGGTGCAGGGCCAGGCAGCCGGCCACCGTGGCGAGCAGGCCCCGCCGGTCCGCCGCGGCCACCGACACCCGGTCCTCCCCGAGGTGTACGACCGGCAGCGGCCCCGCGACCAGCGTCGGGTCCGGGGCGGGCGGTGCCGGCACCACGCCGGTGTCGAGGGCGGTACGCACCCGGGCGACCAGCTCGGCGATGAGCCGCCCCTTCCAGTCCGACCAGGCGGCCGGCCCGGTGGCGGCGGCGTCGGCCCGGACCAGGGCGTGCAGCAGGTCCAGGGTGCTGGTGTCGCCGACCTGCTCGGCGACCCCGGCGACGGTCTTCGGGTCGGACAGGTCGCGCCGCGTCGCCACGTCGGGCAGCAGCAGGTGCAGCCGGACCAACGTGCCGATCAGCGCCGCCTCGGTGTCGGGCAGCCCGATCCGGGTGGCCACCGCCTCGGCCAGCGGCGCGCCGATCGTGCTGTGGTCCGCGAAGGCGCCGGCGGGCTCGGGACCGCCGGCATCCTCGGCGGCCAGTCCCTTGCCGATGTCGTGCAGGAGCGCGCCGAGCAGCAGCAGGTCGGGGCGGTCCACGTCGCGGGTGTGCCGGCTCGCCTCGTACGCGGTCTGCACCAGGTGCCGGTCGAGCGTGAACCGGTGCACGGGGTTGTGCTGGGGCAGGCTACGCAGCCGGGTCCATTCGGGCAGCCAGCGGTCGACCAGGCCGTACCGGTCGCAGGTCTCCCAGGCGGGCACCAGGCCGGGACCGGCCCCGAGGAGGGTGATCAGCGCGGCCAGGGCGGCCGGCGGCCACGGCGCGGGCAGCGGCGGGCAGTAGGCGGACAGCCACTCGCAGGTGGCCCGGGCGATCGGCAGCCGGGTGACGGCCGCCGCCGCGGCGACCCGCAACGACAGGCTGGGGTCGGGTCGGGCGCCGATGGCGGTACGGGCGAGCACCAGCTCCCCGTCGTGTTCGACGATGTCCCGGGCGACCGGTCGGCGCACCGGCCGGCCGTCGGCGCCCCGGCGGCGGCCGGAGCGCAGCCGGTCGGCGGCCCGCCAGGCGTCGTCGAGGGCGTGGCTGACGGTACGGGCGTCTCCGGCGACCCGGCGCAACAGCGCGTCCCCGTCTTCCAGCCCGAGCAGCTTGGCGACGCCGTCGCGTTCCTGGGCGACGAGCCGGTCGACGCGGCGGCCGACCTGCTGGTGCAGCGCGTCGCGGGTGTCGAGCAGCCGCCGGTGGGCGGCATGGACGGCCGGGCGCAGTGCGTCGGTGACGCCGGCGGTCGCGATGGCGCGCAGGATGCCGACGTCACGCAGCCCGCCGGCGGCCTCCTTCAGATCGCCTTCGAGCAGGAACGCCAGCTCGCCGTGGGTCGTCCAGCGTGCGGTGGTGATCTCGCGCAGCCGTGGCAGTTGCCGGAGGGCGGTACGCCGCCAGTGGTCGGTGGCGGTACGGATGAGCTGGTCGGCGAGCGCCCGGTCGCCGGCGAGGTAGCGGGCGTCGAGCAGGCCGAGGGCGACCTTCACGTCGTCCTGGGCGACGGAGAGCGCCTCGGCGACGGTACGGACGGAGTGGTCGAGCCGCAGGCCGGCGTCCCAGACCGGGTACCAGAGCGAGCCGGCCAGCTCCTCGATGCCGGGCACCCCGGCGTGCAGCAGCACCAGGTCGAGGTCACCGTACGGCGCGCACTCGCGCCGCCCCAGTCCCCCCACGGCGACGAGAGCGATCCCCTCCCGACCCGGAAAGATCGAGCCCAGCCAGGCGTCAATCGCCTCCGCCCGGGCCGCGCGCGCCTCCGCCCCGACCCCGCCGGGTACCCCGACGGCCTCGTTGATCAAGAGGTTTGCGTCGCCGCTGCCCGGGTGTCCGGACGCGTTCCCCTTGGTCAACGAGGTCATCGAGGCGTGGCTCCTACAGCGCGTCCAGGCCGCGTTCGCCGGTACGGACCCGGACGACCTCCTCGACGCCGGTCACCCAGACCTTGCCATCGCCGATCTTGCCGGTCCGGGCGGCAGCCACGATGGCGTCGACGACCTTGTCCACGTCCATCTCGTCGGTGAGCACCTCGACCCGGATCTTGGGCAGGAACTCGACCGTGTACTCGGCGCCCCGGTAGACCTCGGTATGCCCCTTCTGCCGGCCGTAGCCCTGGACCTCGCTGACGGTCAGGCCGGCCACGCCGAGGGCGTGCAGCGCCTCCTTCACCGCGTCCAGCTGGTACGGCTTGATGACCGCGGTCACCAGCTTCATGTCCATCCCCTCCATCCCAGGAACGTTAACCGGCGACCTTCTCGCTGACCGGCTCGGCGGGCTCGTCCACCTCGTCGGTGGCTGCCGGGGCCGGCTTGGCGGCGCCGATCCCGGCCATCGCGAATGCGCCGCCGGCGCCGCCGCCGATGGTCGACGACAGGTCGTACGCGCTCTCCGCGTGCTCGGCGACGTCGATGCCCTCGACCTCCGCCTCGGCGGAGACCCGGAAGCCCATCGTCTTGTCGATCACGAAGCCGAGGGCGTAGGCAACCACGAAGGAGTAGACCGTCACGATCAGCGCGCCCAGCGCCTGCTTGCCGAGCAGGCTGGCGTTGCCGCCGACCAGCAGACCGTCGCTGGTCACCAGCGAGCTGACCGAGGCGGTGCCGAAGAGGCCGATCCAGAGACAGCCGATCCACCCGCCGACGAAGTGCACGCCGACCACGTCCAGGGAGTCGTCGTAGCCGAACCGGTACTTCAGGCCCACCGCGAGGGCGCAGGCCGCACCGGCGACGAGACCCAGCAGCACCGACGCGGCCGGGGTGATGAACGCACACGCCGGGGTGATCGCGACCAGGCCGGCCACCGCGCCCGAGGAGGCGCCGACCAGGGTCGGCTTGCCGTCGCGTACCCACTCCACCACGATCCAGCCGAGCAGCGCGGCGGCCGTGGCCACCTGGGTGTTGACGAAGGCCAGCGCGGTGACCCCGTCGGCGGTCAGCTCGGAGCCGGCGTTGAAGCCGAACCAGCCGAACCAGAGCAGCGCGGCGCCGAGCGCGACGAACGGGACGTTGTGCGGCTTGGCGCTCTCCCGGGGCCAGCCGACCCGCTTTCCGAGGACCAGCGCCAGGGCGAGCGCCGCGGCACCGGCGTTGATGTGCACCGCGGTTCCGCCGGCGAAGTCCAGGGCGCCGATGTCGCCGCCGATCAGGCCGCCGCCCCAGACCATGTGGGCGACCGGGAAGTAGACCAGGGTGGCCCAGCCGAAGGCGAACACCAGCCAGCCGGCGAACTTCGTCCGGTCGGAGAGCGCGCCGCTGATCAGGGCCACGGTGATGACGGCGAACATCATCTGGAAGGCGATGAAGACGTAGATCGGAATGCCGGTCTCGCCCCAGAGGTGGTTCTCCCCGACGAACGTCCTGGTGCCGAGGTACTGCCCCAGGTCGCCGATGAACCTGCCGCCTTCACCGAAGGCGACGGTGAAGCCGTAGAAAAGCCACAGGATGCTGATGAGCCCGATGGACGAGAAGCTCATCATCATCATGTTCAATACGCCCTTGGACCGGTTCAGCCCGCCGTAGAACAGGGCCAGACCCGGCGTCATGAGCAGCACGAGCGCGGTCGAGACAAGCAGCCAGGCGGTGTTGCCGGAATCGATCTCCATGCTGCGGAAGCTTGCACGCCGACTGTTTCGTTCACCGACACCGCTCGATTTCCGTGGCGTGACGGGTTGTTTCCGGAGTGTGAAATCAGTGCAGGGCGTACTCCAGGGCGTGGCGCTCGTAGTCGAGCAGCCGGAGGTCGCGCATCGGACGACGCAGATGGCCCTTGTGCACGATCCGGACAAAGGCCGGCTCCCCGGCGGCGGCCATCCGGCGGATGCCCTCGACATGGTCCACGATCCGCTTACGGATGGTCCGGATCAGCCGGTGCCGGTCGCGCGGGATCAGCCCGTACGCGTCGGCGAACAGCCGCAGCCGGCGCGGACGGTCCGGGCGCTTCCAGCCGAGGGTGATCGAGTCCCGGTCGGAGAAGATCGGCACCCAGGTCCACGCCGCGTACGCCACGTCGTAGATCCGCGCGCCGGGCGACGCCAGGTCGAAGTCGATCAGGCCGAGCGTGCCGTCCGGCCGCCAGATCACGTTGTGCGGGGCGGCGTCGTGGTGACAGATCACCTCGGTGTCCGGCGGGGGCGGGCCGAAGGAGCGCCAGACCGCCCCCGGCGGCGGGTTGAAGCCGTACTGGGCGTCGTGGAACATCCGCAGCATGGTGGCCACGGTCACCAGCGCCTCGTCGGTGACCCAGTGCGGGGCCAACGGATATTCCCCGCACTCCCCTTCCAGGTACGACAGGACCTCCCGGTTGCGCTCGTCCATGCCCAGCGCGCGGGGTGAGCCGGTGAACCCGACGTACTCCAGGTGCCGCAGCAGCGCGTGCACCGACGGGGTCCACGGGCCGGCGTTGCGCCGGACCGTATCGCCCACCCGGACCACGGTGCTCACGTTTCCGCCGTGCAGCGGGATCTCCTGCGAGGTCACGTACGGTCTCCCGAGGCGGGGCGACGGGTGGCTGGGGTCGCGCCACCCGGAGTAGGCGCGATCGTCAGTCATCACTCGGCGCTACGCGTCCCGGGGGTGAGCGGCTCGGTGCCGAGCAACGCGTCGACGAACTGCGCCGGGTCGAACGGGGCCAGGTCGTCCGGGCCCTCGCCGAGGCCGACCAGCTTGACCGGGATGCCGAGCTTGCGCTGCACAGCGATCACGATGCCGCCCTTGGCGGTCCCGTCGAGCTTGGTCAGCACCACGCCGGTGACGTTCACCACCTCGGTGAAGACCCGGGCCTGCTCCAGGCCGTTCTGGCCGGTGGTGGCGTCGAGCACCAGCAGGGTCTCGTCGATCGGGCCGTGCTTCTCCACCACCCGCTTGACCTTGCCCAGCTCGTCCATCAGGCCGATCTTGTTCTGCAGGCGGCCGGCGGTGTCCACCAGGACCGTGTCGACCCGGGTGTCGATGCCCCGCTTGACCGCGTCGAAGGCGACGCTGGCCGGGTCGGCGGCCTCGGGGCCGCGGACCGTCTCCGCGCCGACCCGGCTGCCCCAGGTCTCCAGCTGGTCGGCGGCAGCGGCCCGGAAGGTGTCGGCCGCGCCGAGCAGCACGGTGCGCCCGTCGGCGATCAGCACCCGGGCGATCTTGCCGCAGGTGGTCGTCTTGCCGGCGCCGTTGACCCCGACGACCAGCAGCACGGCCGGCACGTCGACCTTCGGTGCGGTCTTCAGCGACCGGTCCAGGGCCGGGTCAAGGGCGTTGACCAGCTCGGCGGCGAGCAGGGCGCGCAGCTCGGTGGCGGAGCGGGTGCCAAGGACCCGGGTCCGCTCACGGAGCCGGTCGACGATCTCCCGGGTGGCGTCGATGCCGACGTCGGCGGTGATCAGGCTGTCCTCGATCTCCTCCCAGGCGTCCTCGTCCAGGTGGTCGCGGCTGAGCAGGCCGAGCAGGCCCTTGCCGAAGACGTTCTGCGAGCGGGACAGCCGGGAGCGCAGCCGGACCAGCCGGCCGGCGGTGGGCTCGGGAACCTCGATGGTGATCGCCGGGGCCTCGACCACCGGCGGCGGCTCAACCAGCACCCCGGTGGAGACCTCCGGCGCTTCGACCGGTGGAGCGGTCAGCTCCTCCTCGGCCCGGGTCTCGACCTCCGTCTCCGGCGGCGGCGCGGGGCGCCGGCGCAGCCGGGGCACCACGAGGCTGAGGCCACCGAGGATCAGCACGCCGAGCAGGGCGATGATGATGAGGAGGTATTCCTTCATGCCCGAAATCCTGTCAGATGCCGACGACGGCGTCCCACTCACCGCCTCCGTCGGCGGGCAAGCCGCGGGTAGACCCTTCCGCGATCGTGATGGTGACGGGCACGCCAACTCCTCAGCGACCTGGCATGAGTACGCTCTGCCCGTGGACGATCACGTGCCCGAAGCGCTACGCGCGGTGGAGGACGAGCTGACCGCGCTGCTGCGCCGCGGTCGCGCGCTGTCCTGGGAGGTAGCCCGGGAGGTCCACCCGAACCTGGAGCCGAACACGTACGGTCTGCTGCTCTGGCTACGCCGGTCCGGCTCGATCCGGCTGACCGACCTGGCCACCCGGCTGGGTGTCGGCAAGGGCACGCTCAGCCGGCAGATCGCCGGCCTCGAAGGGCTGGGCCTGGTCCATCGCGACCCGGACCCGACCGACCGGCGGGCGGCCCAGATCAGCCTCACCGAGGAGGGCAGCCGCCGGTTCGACGCGGCGCGGACGGCCCGGTTCGAACAGATCCGCCACACGATGGGGAACTGGCCGGAACGGGACGTCGAGGACTTCGCCCGGCTGCTGCACCGCTTCAACGAGCACTTCTGAGTCCGGCCGGGCGGGAATAAGAGCCGCGCCATCTCCAGTTGTTGCTTGAGGCAACTACTTGGTGCGGGGCAATCCCCGTCGTTCCCCTCGGAGGCACCACCCGATGACACAGGCGACAGCGCCCACCCGGGCGACCGCCATCGGCATGACCCACCGGCAGATCCTGGAGGCACTCTCCGGCCTGCTGCTGGGCATGTTCGTCGCGATCCTCTCCTCCACGGTCGTCTCGAACGCGCTGCCACGGATCATCACCGAGCTGCACGGCGGCCAGTCCGCGTACACCTGGGTGGTCACCTCGACGCTGCTGGCGACCACCGCGACCACCCCGATCTGGGGCAAGCTCGCCGACCTGACCAGCAAGAAGGTCCTGGTCCAGCTCGCTCTCGGGATCTTCGTGCTGGGCTCGGTGCTGGCCGGGCTCTCCCAGTCCACCGGCGAACTCATCGCCTGCCGGGTGATCCAGGGCGTCGGCGCGGGCGGCCTGACCGCCCTCGCCCAGGTGATCATGGCAACCATGATCTCCCCGCGCGAGCGTGGCCGGTACAGCGGCTACCTCGGCGCGGTGATGGCCGTCGGCACCATCGGCGGCCCGCTGATCGGTGGCGTCATCGTCGACACCGACTGGCTCGGCTGGCGCTGGTGCTTCTACGTCGGCGTGCCGTTCGCCGTGCTCGCCCTGATCGTGCTTCAGAAGACGCTGCGCCTACCAGTGGTCAAGCGCCCGGCGAAGATCGACTGGTGGGGTGCCACGCTGATCACCGCGGCCGTGTCGCTGCTGCTGATCTGGGTCACCCTGGCCGGCGACCGGTACGCCTGGATCTCCTGGCAGACCGCCGTCATGGTGGCCGGTGCGGTGCTGCTGGGCGCGCTCGCCATCCGGGTGGAGCAGCGGGCCGACGAGCCGATGATCCCGCCGCGCCTGTTCCGCAACCGCACCATCACCCTCGCCGTGGTCGCCAGCATCGCGGTCGGCGTGGGCATGTTCGGCGCCTCGGTCTTCCTCGGCCAGTACTTCCAGATCAGCCGCGGCGAGAGCCCGACCATGTCCGGCCTGATGACCCTGCCGATGATCGGCGGCCTGCTGGTCGCCTCCACCGTCGTCGGGCGGATCATCACCAACACCGGCCGTTGGAAGCGCTACCTGGTCGCCGGCTCGGCCCTGCTCACGGTCGGCTTCGCGCTGATGGGCACGCTGCGCGCGGACACCCCGTACTGGCGGCTCGCCGTCTTCATGGCGCTGATCGGCCTGGGGCTGGGCATGACCATGCAGAACCTGGTCCTCGCCGTGCAGAACACGGTCGGCGTGCACGAGCTCGGCGTGGCCAGCTCGACGGTCGCGTTCTTCCGCAGCCTCGGCGGTGCGATCGGCGTGAGCGCTCTCGGCGCGGTCCTCTCCCACAAGGTCAAGGACTACCTGGCCGAGGGGCTGGCCGGGCTCGGCATCCCGGCGTCCAGCTCCGGCGACGGCACCCTGCCGAACGTGCACACCCTGCCGGCCCCGATCCGCCTGGTGGTCGAGTCCGCGTACGGGCACGGCGCCGGGGACATCTTCCTGGCCGCCGCCCCGTTCGGGCTGATCGCCCTGCTCGCGGTCGTCTTCATCAAGGAGGTGCCGCTGCGCCGACACACCGGCGACGCGACCTCCGCCGAGGTCGGGCGGAAGCCGACCGTCGCGGCCGGCGACGAGGCCCTCACCGGAAGCCGGGACTGACCCGATGAGCGCCCCCGTCGAGCGGGAAAAGTACGGCCCCGAGTCCGCAGCGCTGCCGTTCGAGCGCGGCACGGACGGGCCCCGGGTGGTGCTGGTCGGCGTGGACGGCAGCCGCACCTCGCTGCGGGCCGCCGCGTACGCGGCCGGGCTGGCCCGGAGGCAGCGCTCCGGCCTGGTGGTGGTCTTCGTCAGCTCCCCGGCCCCGTACGCCGGCATGCTGTCCGGCGTGGTGGCCGGGGCGGTCCAGCAGACCCACGACGAGCTGGCCGCCGAGCTGCGTGACGAGTGCCGGCGCGGCGCGGAGGAGCTGGGCCTGCCGGTCACCTTCCTGTGCCGGCGCGGGGACGCGTACACCGAGTTGTGCGCGGCGGCCGACGAGTTCCGCGCCGACCTGGTGGTGGTCGGGGCGTCCGAGCAGGCCGGGCACCGCCTGGTCGGCTCGGTCGCCACCCGCCTGGTCCGCACCGGCCGCTGGCCCGTCGTCGTGGTGCCCTGAAGTGAACGGAGGGGCCCCTGTTAACGCCTCGCGTTGTACAGGGGCCCCCTCCTAACATCGCCGGATGACCTGGAGAGCACCGGAGATCGTCCGGACCAACGAGAGCACCACCGGCGACGAGCGAACCATGCTGGAGAGCTGGCTCGACTACCACCGGCAGACATTGCTGATGAAGTGCGCCGGGCTTACCGCCGAGCAGTTGCGCACGGCGAGCGTCGAGCCCTCCCCGCTGACCCTGCTCGGCCTGGTCCGGCACATGGCCGAGGTGGAGGCCTGGTGGTTCCGGGAGAACTTCGCCGGCCAGCGGGTCGACTACCCGTACTTCACCCCGGAGAATCCGGACGCCGACCACGACGTCAGCACCGCCGACGCCGAGGCCGACTTCGCCACCTACCACCATGAGGTCAAGCTGGCCCGGGCCGCCGCAGCCGGCCGTTCCCTGGACGAGACCTTCATCGAGGTCGGGCCGAAGAAGCGCACCTTCAACCTGCGTTGGGTGTACGTGCACATGATCGAGGAGTACGCCCGGCACAACGGCCACGCCGACCTCATCCGCGAACGGGTCGACGGGGTCACCGGGGCCTGACCTGCAACCGATACAGCGAGGTGGCGGGATCGTGACGAGCAGGAACCCGTCACCTCGGCGAAGTGGAGTCGCCCACCGCGCCCGAGGCGGCGGGGCGCGTCAGTACGCCAGCGCGGCGCGCAGGTAACGCAGGTCCCCCGGGCCGGTCCAGCGGTACGCCGACAGCCCGGCCACCCGGGCGCCCGCGACGTTCCGGTCCTCGTCGTCCACGAACAGCACGCGGGAGGGCGACGTCTCCAGTGCGGCGCAGGCCGCCTGGAAGTACTCTTTCGCCGGCTTGTGCACCCCGACCACCGCGGAGTTGACCACCGCGTCGAACTCGTCGGTGAGGCCGAGCGCGGCCAGGTCGGCATCGAGCTGGTCGGTGGCGTTGGTGCCCAGCCCCACCCGGACGCCCGCTTCCCGCATCTGGCGGATGAAGGCCAGCACCTCCGGGTCGACCTCGCCCCGGTGGCGCTGCCACTCCTCGACCGCGGCGCGGGCCCGCTCGGCGCCCACCGAGGGGGTGAGCGCCTCCGCGACGCTCTCCATCCACTGGGCGTGGCTGACCTGGCCGGTGAGCACCGGCTGGAGCAGTCCCCACGACATGGCGATCTCGCCCAGTACGCCCGCGGTGATCCCGTACTCCCGCTCGACGGCGGCGGCGACCGCCGGATCCCAGCGGCGCAGCACGCCGTCGAAGTCCACCAGCAGCGCCGTCGCGCGTTCCCGACTCACTCGTCCTTCTCCTGCCCATTGTCGTCGGCCCGGTTGAGCCGTTGGCTGATCACCTGGGTGACCCCACTACGCATGGTCACGCCGTACAGCGCGTCGGCGATCTCCATGGTCCGCTTCTGGTGCGTGATCACGATGAGCTGGCTCTTCTCCCGCAGCTGCGCCATCAGTGTGATCAGGCGGCCCAGGTTCACGTCGTCGAGGGCCGCCTCCACCTCGTCCATGATGTAGAACGGGCTGGGCCGGGCACGGAAGATCGCCACCAGCATGGCCACCGCGGTCAGCGACCGCTCCCCGCCGGAGAGCAGCGACAATCGCTTGATCTTCTTGCCCGGCGGCCGGGCCTCCACCTCGACGCCGGTGGTGAGCAGGTCCTCCGGGTCGGTGAGCACCAGACGCCCCTCGCCGCCGGGGAAGAGCACGGTGAAGACCTGCTCGAACTCGCGCGCCGTGTCCTCGAACGCGCTGGCGAAGACCTCCAGGATCCGGTCGTCGACGTCCTTGACCACGGTGAGCAGGTCCCGGCGGGTGGCCTTGAGGTCCTCCAGCTGCTCGGATAGGAACTTGTAGCGCTCCTCCAGCGCGGCGAACTCCTCCAGCGCGAGCGGATTGACCTTGCCGAGCAGGGCCAGCTCCCGTTCCGCCTTGGCGGCCCGCTTCTCCTGCGCCGGCCGCTCGTACCGGACCGGCTCGGGCACCGGCAGGCCGTCCTTCTCTGCCGTCGCGAGGTCAACCTGGGTGGGCGGGACGAGCTGCTCCGGGCCGTACTCAGCGATCAGCGTCGGCACGTCGAGGCCGAAGTCCTCGGCGGCCTTGGCCTCCAGCTGCTCGATGCGCAGCCGCTGCTCGGCGCGGGCCACCTCGTCCCGGTGCACCTGGCTGGTCAGCCGCTCCAGCTCGGCGCCGAGCCGCTTGGCCGCGCCGCGTACCTCGGCCAGCTCGGCCTCGCGGGCGGCGCGCTCGCGGGCCACGGCGTCGCGGTGCTCCTCGGCCCGGGCGACGGAGACGGTGAGCCGGGCCAGCGCCTCGCGGGCCCCGCCGACCACGGCCCGGGCGATCTCCGCGCCGCGGGTGCGGGCCGCGCGGCGGGCCGCCGCGCGCTCCCGCGCGGCTCGTTCGGCGTTCGCCTGCCGGGCGAGGGAGTCGGCCCGGCCGGCGATCGAGGAGACCCGCTCCTCGGCGGTACGCACGGCGAGCCGGACCTCCATCTCGTTCTGCCGGGCCTGCGGCACCATCGCGGCGAGCTGGTCCCGCTCCTCGGTGGACGGCTCCGCGTCGACCGGGGTGGCCTCGGCCAGCCGCAGCCGTTCCGCAAGCTCGGCGAGCGCCTGAAGATCACGTTCCCGGGCCGCCTCGGCGCGTGCCCGGGACTCGCCGAGCCGGTCGGTCTCCGCCCTCGCCGACCGGGCCGCCGCGCCCAGCTCGGCCAGGCGGCGGGCGGCGGCGTTGCGGTGGCTCTCCGCCTCGCGCTTGGCGGCGGCGGCGTGCTGCACCGCTTCCTTCGCGGCAGCCACCTCGGCGCGCGCGTCGACCAGTTGCTCGCGCAGCTCGACGCTGGTCCGCTCGCCGGCGAGCCGGTTGGCCCGGGCCTCCTCCACCGCCGCCTGCACCTCGATGAAGCTGGGCGCCTTGGCCGACCCGCCGGCCGCCGCGTACGCCCCGACGACGTCGCCCTCCGGGGTGACCGCCCGCAGCTCCGGGTTGCCGGCGACCAACTCGGCCGCGGCGGCGAGGTCGTCGACCAGCACCACGTCGCGCAGCGCCCGGTACACCGCCGGCCGGATCTCCGCGGAGCACTCCACCAGGTCGGGAGCCCAGTGGGCAGCGTCCGGCAGCTTCGGGCGCAGCGCGTCGGCGGGGCCGTCCATGCCCGGCCCGGCAGGGCTGCCGACCAGCAGGCCGGCCCGCCCGGCGTCGGAGATCTTGAGCAGCCGCATCGCCTCGACGGCCTCGTCGACGCCGGTGACCGCGACCGCGTCGGCGAGCCCACCGAGCGCGGCGGCGAGCGCCGCCTCGTGGCCGGGTGCGACGGCGAGCAGCCCGGAGAGGCTGCCGAGCAGGCCCGGCACCTGGCCGGCGCGGGCCAGCAGGGCCCCTGCGCCGTCCTTGCGGCGCAGGCCGAGGGCGAGCGCCTCCTCGCGGGCCTTCCAGGTGGCCGCATCCTTCTCGGCGGCACGCTCGGCGTCGGCGAGGCCGCGGACGGCCGCCTGCGCCTGCTCGTGGACGGCCACCGCCTCGGCGTGCCGGGCGTCCAGGTCGGCGTTGTCCCGGTCGGCCTCGGTGGACTGTTCGGCGACCGCGTCGAGCTCCGCCTGGGCCTTCTCGGCGCGGGCCAACGCGTCGGCGTGCGCGGCGGCGAGCCGCTCGATCTCCTCGCCGGCGCTGGTGGTCCGGGCCTGGGCCGAGTTGACCTGGCCGGTCAGCCGGGCCAGCCCCTCCCGCCGGTCGGCGATGGCCTTGGCGGCGGCGACCAGTTCCCGCTCGGCGGCGGCGAGCTGCCGCTCCAGCTCCTGCCGGTGCTCGACCGCCTCGGCCAGCCGGATCTGGTCGTCGGTGAGCGCCGCGCGCAGCTCCTCCTCCTGCTCGCGGACCCGCTGGGACTCGGCCTCCAGCTGGTCGGGGTCGCGGCCGGGGCGCTCGTCGTCGGGTGCGGCGCTGAGGTGGCGCAGCCGTTCCCGGGCGAGCTGCTCGATGGACCGGAACCGCTCCTGGAGCGCGGAGAGCTTGTACCAGGTGTCCTGGGCGGCGGCGAGCAGCGGCGCGTCCTCGGCGAGGGCGGCCTCCAGCTCGCCGAGGCGGGCCTGCACCTCGGTGTGTTCCGCCTCGATCTGTTCCCGCCGCTCCCGCAGCGCGGTCTCGTCGGCGATCTCCCGGTCCAGGGTGGTACGCAGGGTGTGCAGGTCGTCGGCGAGCAGCCGCAGCCGGGCGTCGCGCAGGTTGGCCTGGATGGCGGCGGCACGGCGGGCCACCTCGGCCTGCCGGCCCAGCGGCTTGAGCTGACGGCGCAGCTCGGCGGTGAGATCGGTCACCCGGTTGAGATTGATCTGCATCGCGTCGAGCTTCCGCAGCGCCTTCTCCTTGCGCTTGCGGTGCTTGAGGACGCCGGCCGCCTCCTCGATGAACGCCCGCCGGTCCTCCGGCTTGGCGTGCAGCATGCCGTCGAGCCGGCCCTGCCCGACGATGATGTGCATCTCCCGACCGATGCCGGAGTCCGACAGCAACTCCTGGATGTCGAGCAGCCGGCAGGAGTCGCCGTTGATCTCGTACTCGCTCTCGCCGGAGCGGAACATCCGGCGGGTGATGGAGACCTCGGTGTACTCGATCGGCAGCGCGCCGTCGGTGTTGTCGATGGTGAGGGTGACCTCGGCCCGGCCCAGCGGCGCCCGCCCGGCGGTGCCGGCGAAGATGACGTCCTCCATCTTGCCGCCGCGCAGGGCCTTGGCGCCCTGCTCGCCGAGCACCCAGGCGATGGCGTCGACGACGTTGGACTTGCCGGAGCCGTTCGGGCCGACCACGCAAGTGATCCCGGGCTCCAGCTTCAGCGTCGTCGCAGAGGCGAAGGACTTGAAGCCCTTCACCGTCAGGCTCTTGAGATGCACCTTCTCGATCCTCGTCCGGTGGCCGCCGTACCGTCGCCGGCTGCGCGGACCTGGTCAACCCGCAGACTAACCCGGGGCCGGGGAGGGCACCGTCAGCGACCCACCGCAGGGCCCGTGGTGTCCGGTTCCGGCACAGTGCGGAAAACCACAAGATCTTATTCGCGGCCCGGCCGGCGCCACGCAATTCCGGGCTCACCCCGCAGGAGGGTGATGCGGCGCGAAAACAAAAGGCGTACGGACAAAGCAGCGCGCCGGCACTGCGGTGTCGGCGCGCGTTTTCCGGTGATGCGATTCAGTTTTCTGACAACTGGAGATCAGGTCAGCGCCGGCTCGGCCAGCCGAAGGAGGTCATCAGCCTCCGCCGCTGCCGCCGCCAACCGATCATTGTCGGCACGCAGACGCGTGATCTCGAACTCCAGTGCCTGAACCCTGGCACGCAGTTGGGTGACCTCGTCGAGCAGACGCCGGTCGGGCGCTGCACCAACGTGGCCGTAGAGGGCCTTCGCCATGCTGACTCCTTGATATGCGCTGCCGGAAAGGCCGGCCAACGCGCGCCCATCATGTTCGCGGCTGCCATCCCAGCAAAATCCGGGCATGGCTGGGCGCGACTGGCGACACCTATATATTGAGCCGCTAACCCCGTCTTCGTCAAGTTGCCGCAGGCCGTAGATCATCTTTACGTCGACCTGTCCACTTGTCTGGGCTGCCGTGAGGCACGGACACGCTCTGTCCGGACGACTTAACTGTACGCCCGGGAATGTGTGAACGCTTCACCCTTGGTGCCGGGTTCCCCTTAACTCTTTCTTAGCGGCGTTGCCGCAGCTCGCGGCAGGACCGTAGCCTCAGCCCGGCCCGCAATCGATCCCGTGGAGGGAGCAGGCGTGTACCGCTGGACCGATCCGATCGAACCGGATGGCGTCGCCCGGCACCGGGAGGCACCGGCCGGCGACGGGCCAGCCTGGCTCACCGACCGGCCCGAGCCGCAGTCGGCGTACCTCTTCGGGGACGAGCTGGAGCAGCCGGGCACGGACCGGACCGACGCCCCGACCGAGGTTCTGCCGACCGGCACCTGGCAGCCGGCCACCAACGCCGCGCTCGAAAGGACGGGGCGGCACCGACGGCGGCGCCGGTCCGGGCACCCCCTCGTGGTCGGCGGGGCCGCCGCCGCGGCGACCCTTGCGGTGAGCCTGGGAGTGGCCGCCCTGCTGCTGCCGGCGGACGACCGGCCGACCGAGCCGATTGCGGCCGACGACGCGGTGGCCGCCGCCCCGCTCGCGCCGGACACCACCGACGCCGTCCCCGGCAGCGCCCTCGCCCCGGCCTCGCCCACCGCCACGCCGAGCGCCTCGCCCAGCGTCCTCCTGCCGAGCCCGACCCGGACGGTCACCCCGCCGCCCAGCCGGTCCACCGCCCCCTCCCGTCAGCTCCAGCGCACCACCGCGCCGAGCAACACCACCCAGGTCACCTCGACAAGTGGGCTCAGCGCGGAACTGCAGCAGGTGGTCGACCTGGTCAACCAGGAGCGGGCCAAGGCCGGCTGCAAGGCACTGACCGTCAACGACAAGCTGACACTGGCCGCCCAGCGGCACAGCCAGGACCAGGCCGACCACAAGACGATGACGCACGACGGCAGCGACGGCAGCGACGTCGGCGATCGGCTCGACCGGGTCGGCTACAACTGGCGGGCCTACGGCGAGAACGTGGCTTGGAACCAGCAGAGTCCGGCCGCGGTCATGGCCGCCTGGATGAACAGCCCGGGCCACCGGGCCAACATCCTGAACTGCTCGTACACCGAGATCGGCGTGGGTGTGGCGCGCAGCAACGGGCCGTACTGGACGCAGGACTTCGGCACCCCACGCTGAGTGGACGCGTCCGCGGCAGACCGCCGCCGCGTCGTGACCGGGTCCGCGCTCGTTTGACCGGGGGGCGGCGGTGCGCCGCCCGCGACCCGGGAGCTGTCGATGCGGATGCGGCCGGCATGGCCCGTGCCGCGCGACCGGCCGGTCCGCGTCCTGCCACGCGGACTGCGCCGGAGCGTGGCGGCGCTGGTGGCGGCGCTGCTGCTCGCCCCGGTGCCCGGCTGCCGCGACCCGATCGTCCCGCCCGGTGCGCCTACCCGGTGGCCGGCCACGCTGGCCGACCGGTGGCACTGGCAGTGGCAGCTCACCGGCCCGGTGGACACCACGGTCGACGCCGACGTCTTCCTCCTCGACCCGGTCCACACCACCAGCACCGAGACCGCCGCGCTGCGCGCCCGGAACCGCCGGCTGGTCTGTCTGGTACGCGCCGGGACGTGGGCACCGACCGACCCGGACGCGAGCCGCTTCCCGGAGGACGTACGCGGGGAGGCGGTGGACGGCCGGCCGGCCAGCCGGTGGGTGGACGTACGCCGGTGGAACACGCTTGAGCCGGTGCTCGCCGACCGGTTCCGGCTGTGCCGGGGCAAGGGCTTCGGCGCGGTCGCGATCGACGACGCGGACGGCTACCGACACCGCCCCGGCTTCCCGTTCGACTTCGACGACCAACTGCTGTTCAACCGTCGGGTGGCCGCCCTGGCCCGCCGGCTCGACCTCTCGCCCGGGCTGGTCGACGACCTGCCGCAGGTGGCCGCGCTCGCGCCCGACTTCGACTTCGCCGTCAACCAGGAGTGCGTACGCCGGCGCGAATGCGCCAAGCTGCTGCCCTTCGCCGACGCGCACAAGCCGGTCTTCCACGTCGAATACTCCGGCGACCCGGGGGCCTTCTGCGTCACCACCGTCGGCTACGGCTTCGCCTCCATGCTCAAGGACCGGAAGCTCGACGCCTGGCGCGAGCCCTGTCCGTTGCTGACTCCGTAGTCGGGTGTCAGCAATCCCGGCCTTTCGGTTGGGAAGGTCCGTAACGGTGTCACCGGAGCGCAAGTTGCGGTTCGGTGTCCTGATGACGGTCTCGCGTTTCCTGCTGCCGTTGGTGTGGCAGGGTTGCGCCACCTGCCCGCCCACTCGTGGCCTTGCGGCTGCGGGTGGTGGTGCGGGTCTTGCGGTCGGCTCCACGCGGTTTCGGTGCTTGCGCGCCCGGGTCTCCGGCCACTCCGGTACCCGTTGTTTCTGCCGTCGCGAGGGCGGCGAGGTTGCGGGCTGCGTTCTCGTCCCGGTCGATGACCAGGTCGCAGGCGTCGCAGGTGAACACTCGGACGTGCAGCGGCAGTTTGGCTTTCACTACGCGGCAGGCCGAGCAGGTCTTGCTGGAGGGATACCAGCGGTCGGCGAGTATCCGCCGACCGCCGTTCCATGCGGTTTTGTATTCCACCTGCCGGCGGATCTCTCCGAAGCCGGCGTCGGCGATCTTGCGGGCGAGGCGTCGGTTGCGGAGCATGCCGGCCACGTTGAGGTCTTCGACCACGACGGTGCCGTACTCGGCGGTGATGGCGGTGGTCAGCTTGTGCAGCCCGTCGGCGCGCAGGTTCGCTACCCGGTGGTGCACACGGTTGCGTTCAGCGTTCGCAGCGACCCATCGCCGGGACGGCTTGCGCCCGGTGCGCCGGTCCGGCCCCTGCCGGCGGGCCACCCGCCGGGAGAGCCGTTTGAGGTGCTTGAGCGCGCCGTCGTAGTGCCCCGGGTTCGGCACGAACCGCACCCTGCCCTGGCTGTCGGCGATCACCGCGAGACACGTCACACCCAGGTCCACACCCGCCACCACGTTCGGGCGCGCCGGAGCCCGGTCGGTGGCACGCTGGATCTCCACCTGGAAGGAGACGAACCACCGGCCCCGCTCGAACTTGACCGTGGCGGACAGGATACGGGCCGTGCCGCCAGTGATGCGGCGTTCCAGCTTGCGGGTGGACTCGTGGGTACGGATCGCCCCGAGCCGGGGCAGCGTGACATGCCGCCGGTCCGGCTCGACACGGATGGCGCCGGTGGTGAACCGGCAGGCGAGTCGGGCGGTGTGCTTGGACTTGGGCCGGGGCATGCCGACCCGCTTGCCCTCACGCTGCCCGCGCTTGGATTGGGCGTAGTTGTCGAACGCCGCCGCCGCGTTCGCCAAACCCGTGCTGTACGCCTCCTTGGAGTTCTCCTGCCACCAGCCGGCGAAACGCGGGTCAGTCTGTTTGACCTCGTTGAACACCTTCCGCAACGCCAGCAGCGACCACGGCCGCCACGGCGTCAACTCCTCCTCGACGATGCCGTAGGAGGCCTCCGCCTTGCGCTGCCACCACGACGCCATCACCCACGACACAGCCCAGTTGTACGCGGCCCGAGCCGCACCACAATGCGACCGCAACCGCTGCTCCTGCGTCACGTTCGGATCCAACGCGAAACGAAACGCCTGAACCACGAAACCAGGCCGCGACACGAACCTCTTCACACCAACAATTCCTCGCCGGTCACGGCGGTCAAAGCACGAGCGGCACGGCTCTTCGCCGCCCGCCGCCCGTACAGCCGGCCACACAACGACCTCAGCACGCCGGCCAAATCGTTGACCAAGTCGTTCGTGGATTCCTCCGGGTCCAAGACCACCAGACGGCGGTCCGTGGCAACGAACGCGGCTTGCAGGTGCTCCACACCGAACCGGGCCAGCCGATCCTCGTGCTCAACGACAATCACCGCCGCAGACGGGTCAGCGAGAAGCCGATACAGCTTGCGGCGCTTGCCGTCCAAGCCCGAGCCGATCTCCGTCACGACCTCCGCCACAGCGAGGCCCCGGGCGTTCGCGCCCTCCACAACCCGCACCGCCTGACGAACCAGATCACCCTTCAGGTCACCGGAGGAAACACGGCAGTAAGCGACCACACGCCCGACTGCGGACGGCGCCTCGTCCACGATCCGCGCACCAGACGGCACCTGACGGACAGGAACAGGCATCCTGCCATCCTCCACCCACCGCCAAGCAGTCTGATAGGACACACCCTGATCGCGCGCCCAGTCTGACAACTTCACACCCACACAATACATGGAAATGTTCCACTATAACCGCTCATAAAACCGGGATTTCTTGCCGACCCCTCTCCTGATCCGGCCACCCGACCTCGATGCCGTCGAGGATCCACATCCATGGCGGCTCACATGCCCCGCCGCCGCTCGCGCCAATCCTTCCGCGACCACCCTCGGCTGTAGGGCCGCGTGGAGTGGAGGCCTCCCGTGAGCGATATGCCTCTGGGGCATATCGCTTTCGACTTGTGGGGCCTTCCCGGGCCTATCGGCTTGGGCGGGCGCCCCGGATCAGTGCGCGCCGACCAGTTCCGGAGTGGCGGCGGGCGGGTCGGCGGGCGGGGCCGCCGTCCGGGCGCGCAGGAAGCGCGGGGCCCACCAGTTCGCGTCGCCCAGCAGGGTCATCAGGGACGGCAGCACCACGGCCCGGATGATCGTGGCGTCCAGCAGGATCGCCGCGGCCAGCCCGATGCCGAGTTGCTTCATGTCGATGGTGCTCAGCGTCGCGAAGATCGAGAAGACCCCGACCATGACGATCGCCGCGCTGGTCACCACGCCCGCCGACGAGGTGATCCCGTACGCCACCGCGTCCCGGTTGGGCAGGCCGTCCCGGACGCCCTCGCGGATCCGGCTGACGACGAAGACGTGGTAGTCCATGGAGAGCCCGAAGAGCACCACGAACAGGAACAGCGGCAGCCACGTGACGACGGCGTCCATCGAG
Source organism: Micromonospora sp. NPDC048999 (assembly GCF_040649295.1). Lineage (NCBI taxonomy): Bacteria > Bacillati > Actinomycetota > Actinomycetes > Micromonosporales > Micromonosporaceae > Micromonospora > Micromonospora sp. NPDC048999. Next base: position 90,740 of record NZ_JBEZFI010000004.1, read on the forward strand.
GTGAAGCCGAGCAGACCCTCCGCCCAGTCGCCCTGGAAGACCAGCACCAGCAGGCCGTACGCGGCGCCGGCGGAGAGCAGGTTCAACAGGATCGCGGTGAGCGCGACGACCACCGACCGGAACGTCCAGGCCATCACCAGGAAGGTCAGCGCCAGTACGAAGGCGGCCACGATGGGCAGCTTCTCCCGGATGTGCTGCGCGTAGTCCTCGTTGGCGGCCACGCCGCCGCCTACCGCGTACTCGATTCCGGGGATGCCGCGCAGCGCGGCCGGCACCAGGTCCTCGCGCAGCTTGTGCAGCGACCGGGTGGCCTCCTCGGTGCGGCTGGCGTACGGCGTGGCCACCTCCAGCACCGACACCCGGTGGTCGGCCGACACCTTGATCTTCGCGCCGTCCCCCTCGGCCGGCGCGAAGAGCGGGTCGGCGGCGGCCCGCCCGGCCAGGTCGGTCAACGCCGCGTGCACCCGGTCGGCCTGCTGGGCCGGTGCCCGCACCGCCACCATGTGGCTGGTGCCGTTGCTCGGGAACGCGGCGGTGAGCCGGTCGTACGCCTGCATGGCCGGCGTGGTGCGTGGCACGTCCTCCATGCCGGGGAACTTCAGCTTCATCCCCAGCGCCGGGGCGGCCAGGGCGAGTAGCAGCCCGACCGAGACGATCAGGGTGGTCCGCGGCGCCCGCAGCGCGGGCTTCAGCACGGCCGGCCAGAAGCGGGGCCGGGCCGGCTGGCCGTGCCGGCCGGTACGCGGGGCGGTGAGCCGCCACAGCAGCGGCACCCGGGGCCGGTCCACCCAGCGGCCGAGCTTGGCCAGCAGCGCCGGCAGCACGGTCAGCGAACCGATCACCGCGACCGCGACCACCAGGATCGAGCCGACCGCGAGGGACGAGAAGATGGCGTCCTGGGCGAGCAGCAGCCCGGCCATCGAAATGATCACAGCGGTGCCGGAAACCACCACGGCGTGCCCGGAGGTCTCCGCCGCGATCTCCACCGCGTCGAGCCCGGACCGCCCCTTCGCCCGTTCCTCCCGCTCCCGACGGACGTAGAAGAGCGAGTAGTCGACGCCGACCGCCATGCCGATCAGCAGGATCACGCTGCCCGTGGTGTCGTTGGCCGGCACCAGGTGCGAGGCCAGGGTGGACAGCCCCATCGCCGCGGCCACCGAGGAGAGCGCGAGCAGCACCGGAACCCCGGCCGCGATCAGCGCGCCGAACGCGATGATCAGGATGGCCAGGGTAACCGGCAGGCTGAGCAGCTCGGCCCGCATGAAGTCCCGGCCCAGGGTGTCGTCGAGCGCCTTGTTGATCGAGGGGCCACCGACCTCCTCGATCCGCAGCGCCGGGTGCGCCTCCTGCACCTTCGCGGTGGCGTCCCGCAGCGGCTGCACCCGGTCGGACGCCGTCGTCGGGTCGCCGGACATGGTGATCGGCAGCAGCAGCGCGCTGCCGTCCTGGGACGGCACCGGCGCACCCACCGAGGCCACCCCGTCGACCTGCCGCAGCCGGGCCGCCGCGTCGTCGGCGGCGGCTTTCGCCGCGGCCTGGTCGAGCGTCCCGGAGCGGGACGTGATCAGCACGTTCTCCGTCGCCGGCTCGTGGAAGCCGCCGCTGTCGACGATCAGCTCGGCCCGTCCGAACTCGCCGGTCGCCTGGTCCGCGCTGGTCGCCTCGGTCATGCCGGCGGCGCTGCCGCCGACGAAGCACACCGCGACGAACACCACCCACAACGCGATGGCCCGCCACGGGTGCTCCGCACTCCACCGTGCCAACCGCACCGTCACCGGTCGCCTGCCCATACCTGGGTTCCCCCTCCACACGTCGGTCCCGTACCGACGGTGCTGACGCTAGGCACTGAGCGACGACCGGACATCCGGGAACGGCCCCGGCTCGTCCCCCACCCGCGACCAGGCAGAGCACACCGGCGCAACCCCGAACCGGCTCGGGGTCATCCCCGAAGGGCGACCCGGGGGCGGGGCTGGCAACGCGGGCAACTGTACGAGGACCGGTTCATGAACGCCTCGCGCCGGATCGGCGCACCGCACCGCGGGCAGGGTTCCCCCTCCCGGCCGTACGCGTTGAGCGACCGGTCGAAGTAGCCGCTCTCGCCGTTGACGTCGACGTACAGCTCGTCGAAGCTGGTGCCGCCCTGCTTGATCGCCTCACCGAGCACGTCGCGGACGTGCCCGAGCAACCGGGTGACCGCCGGGCCGGTGAGCGCGTCGGTCGGGCGCACGCCGTGCAGCTTCGCCCGCCACAGCGCCTCGTCGGCGTAGATGTTGCCGACCCCGGAGAGCAGGGTCTGGTCGAGCAGCGCCCGCTTCACCTCGGTACGCCGGCGACGCAGCGCGGCCACGAAGTCGGCGTCGGAGAACTCCGGGTCCATCGGGTCCCGGGCGATGTGCGCGATCTCGTGCGGCAGCTCCGCCCCACCGGCGGACACCGCCAGCCCGCCGAACGTGCGCTGGTCGACGAAGCGCAGCTCCGGGCCGTCGTCGGCGAACCGGAACCGGACTCGCAGGTGCAGCTCGTCGGCTGCCTCGACCGGTTGCAGCAGCAGCTGCCCGGACATGCCGAGGTGCCCGACGATGGCGTCCCCGCTGTCCAGCGGCAGCCACAGGTATTTGCCCCGGCGTCGGACGTCGGTGATCGTGCGGCCGGCCAGCACGTCGGCGAAGTGCGCCGCACCCGGCTGGTGCCGGCGTACGGCCCGGGGGTGGCGCACCTCGACCGAGGCGATGGTCCGCCCGGTGACCCACTGGGCCAGGCCCTGCCGGACCGTCTCGACCTCGGGCAGCTCAGGCACGGCCGGCACCCTCCGTCGCCGTCAGCGCGCCCTGCTCCTGCTCGGCCTGCTCGGTCAGCATCCGCCAGGCCGACTCGGCGGCCCGCTGCTCGGCCTCCTTCTTGCTGCGCCCCTCGGCGCCGCCGTACCGGTTGCCGGCCACCACCACCCAGGCGGTGAAGGTCTTCAGGTGGTCCGGGCCGGTGCCCTCGATCCGGTATTCCGGCACGCCCAACCCCAGCGCGGCGGTCAGCTCCTGGAGGCTGGTCTTCCAGTCCAGGGCGGCGCCCCGGCCGGCCGACTCGGCCATCAGCGGGTCGAACAGACGGTGGATCACGACGGCCACGGTGTCCAGGCCGTACTGGAGATAGATCGCGCCGAGCAGCGCCTCCAGGGTGTCGGCCAGGATGCTGGCCTTGTCCCGGCCGCCGGTGGTCTCCTCCCCCTTACCCAGCAGCAGGTACGCGCCGAGCCCATCCGGGCCGAGGCCCCGCGCCACGTCGGCGAGGGCGCGCATGTTGACCACGCTGGCCCGCAGCTTGGCGAGCTGCCCCTCGGGCAGGTCCGGATGGTTGTGGAACAGCGCCGTGGTGATCACCACGCCGAGAACCGAGTCGCCCAGGAACTCCAGCCGTTCGTTGGTAGGCAGGCCGCCGTTCTCGTACGCGTAGGAACGGTGGGTCAGCGCTCGCTCCAGCAGCTCCGGATCGAGCGATACCCCGAAGGCCGACTCCAGGTGGCCGACGGGCGCACGCCGCCGCTTGTCGTTGCTCATGGTGCTACCTCGGTGTCGATGGGTTCGGGATCTTGTGGCAGGCCGGCGAGCAGGGCGGAGACGGCGTCGGTGGCGCCGCGCCGCCACAGGTGGGCGGCGAGGGCGATGCCGGAGGCAACGTCGTCGGGCCGGGCCGCGCCGTGGCAGACGACCACCGTGCCGGCCACGCCGAGCAGGGCCGCGGCACGCGGGGCACCGCCGTTCGCCGGCGGCCCGCCAGCCATCGCGTACGCGCCCTCGATCGCCTTGAGCAGCACGTTACCGGTGAACCCGTCGGTGACCACGACGTCGGCGCGCGCGCCGAGGGAGATGTCGAACCCCTCGACGGGGCCCACGTAGCGGGCACCGCACGGCAGTGGCACGGCGGCGAGGGCGGGGTCGGTGGCCCGGCGCAGCCGGTCGCCCTTGCCCGTCTCGGCGCCGACGGAGAGCAGCCCGACCCGGGGCGCGGCGACGGCGTGCGCCACGGCGGCGTACGCGGCGCCGAGCACGGCGTGCCGGGCGAGGGTGGCGGGGTCGGACTCCAGCGTGCCGCCGACGTCCAGCAGCACCACCGGGCCGGCGACGGCGGGCAGGGTGGCCACCAGGGCCGGGCGTCGTACGCCGGCCCAGCGGCCGAGGCCGAGCGCGGCGGCGGTGACGGTGGCCCCGGTCGAGCCGGCGGAGACGACCGCGTCGGCGAGCCCGTCGCGGACGGCGGTGACCGCCGCGCGGACAGTGCTGTCGGCACGGGCGGCGGTGGGATGGTCGGCCATGCCGACGGCGGTCCACGCCGGGCGGACCGTGACCCGGGATCGTTGCTCCGGGTCGAGGGCACCGGTCAGCACGTCGGCGACCTCGGTCGGTCCGACGAGCAGCAGGTGTAGGTCAGGGTCGGTACGCACCGCTCGCAGAGCGCCGTCAACCACGACGGCGGGAGCATCGTCCCCGCCGAGGAGGTCGACGGCGATCCGCGCGGTGCCCGGCTCCGTCGGGTCACTGGCCGGGGATCGGCCGACGGTGGAGGGAGCCGGGGCACCGGGCGTGAGCCAGGGTGTGCGTGCCACCCGACCGGTGGTCGGGGACGTCACTCGGCGTCCAGGTCAGACCTCGAGGACCTGGCGGCCGTTGTAGGTGCCGCAGACGGAGCAGGCGGTGTGCGGCAGCTTCGGCGACTTGCACTGCGGGCAGGCCACGGTCGCGACCACGGCCGCCTTCCAGTTCGCCCGGCGGGACCGGGTGTTGCTGCGCGACATCTTGCGCTTGGGGACGGCCACGGTTGTTACTCCTCTGTACGGGTCAGTTGCGACAGGCCCGCCCAACGCGGGTCGACCTGCTGATGGCTGTGGTCGGCCGGCAGATCGTCCCACTGCACCCCGCATTCGGGGCACAAGCCTGGGCAGTCCTCCCGGCAGAGCGGGTTGGTCGGCAGTGTGAGCACCACCGCGTCCCGCAACACCGGCTCCAGGTCGATCAGATCGCCCTGCATCCGGCCCACCTCATCCTCGTCGGTCGTGTCGTCCGTGGTGCTGTTCTCGTACGCGTACAGCTCCTGGATCGTCACGGCCACCGAGTCGTCGATCTCGCGCAGGCAGCGGCCGCACTCGCCCTTGACGGGGCCGGTGACGGTCCCGGAGACGAGCACGCCCTCGGACACCGACTCCAACCTCAGGTCGAGGTCGAGGCCCGCACCCTGCGGCACGCCGATCAACTCCACGCCGAGGTCCTCCGGTGCCGGCACGACCCGCTTGACCGTACGCAACGCACCAGGCCGACGCGGCAGGTCCCTCGTGTCGAGGACCAGCGGCGACCTGGGGTCGAGTGAAGATGGCGAGTGTTTGGGCATAGTCAGACTCCGGCCGGTGAGAGGCCGACAAAAAAGGTTACCTGGGCGACCGCCCGACCGTCGAACCGGGGGGATGCCCCGTCCCGGTCCGTCGGGTGCCGGCTGTCGGCGGCCGGCCAGGGGGCGCTCAGAAGGGTAGCGGGCGATCGGCCTCGTCACCCGCGAAGGTGCCGATCTCACGCAGCGCGTGCATCTTGTCCCGGCCGCGCTCGATCGAGGCGAGCGCCCGGGTGAGGAACTGCTCGAAGTTGGCCAGGGCGGTGTCGACGTAGTCGTCCACCTCGTCGCGGAGGCGCTGCGCCTCGGCGCGGGCCTCGGCGATGATCCGGGCCCCCTCGTGTTCGGCGGAGACCGTGATCTCGTTCACCGAGACCAGGCGGGCGTGTTCCGCCTCACCCTCGCTGATGATCCGGTCCGCCTCGCGCCGGCCGGCCTCCATGATCTTGTCCCGCTCCTCCAACAGGGCGACGGCCCGGCGCAGGTCGGCGGGGAGCTCCGCGCGCAGCTCGTCGAGGGCCGCGATCATCTCACCCCGGTCGACCATGCAGTTGTTGCGCGACATCGGGACGGAGCGGGCCTGCTCCACCACGGTGATCAGTTCGTCGATGCGATCGAGCGGGTCCACCGGCACCTCACTCCTGTCGTTCGTCGGCCGACCTACATGATGCGGCCTGCGCCCGGGTTCGGCATTGCACACATCATGTCGCGCCGCCTCCACCCCGCGCCGCCGCACCCCTGCCCGGCACGCCGCGATCGCCGATCTCGCACTTCCCGCCCCGACGAATCGCCCCTCTCGGACCGATTAACGGCCACCACCGCAAGATCGCAGCGGGAGGGAGCGGATCAGGGGCGGGAATCCTGGGTCAGGCGGGCGACCAACTGCTCACGGACCACGTCGGGAACGTGCGCGGAAATGTCGCCGCCCCACTTGGCCACGTCTTTGATCAGGCTGGAGGAGAGGAAGGAGTAGAGCGGATTGGTCGGCATGAAGAGGGTCTCCACACCGGCCAGGCCGATGTTCATCTGGGCCATCTGGAGCTCGTAGTCGAAGTCGCTGACCGCACGCAGGCCCTTGATCAGCACGCTCGCCTGCTGGGCCCGGCAGAAGTCCACCAGCAGCCCGCGGAACGACTCGACCCGCACGTTGTCGTACGACGCGGTCACCCCACGGAGCATGTCGATGCGCTCCTCGACGGTGAACAGCCCCTGCTTGGACTGGTTGACCAGCACTCCGACGATCACCTCGTCAAAGAGCCGGCTGGCCCGGCCGATGATGTCGAGGTGACCGTTGGTGACCGGGTCGAAGGAGCCCGGGCAGACCGCACGTCTCATGATCGGCGACCGTACCAAAGGGTGGTCTCGCCGTAGCGGCGACTGCGCTCACCAGTGATGCCTTCCACCCAGGCGACCGGCCCGGTCCGGCTGGAACGCTCCACGATGACCAGGGCTTCGCGGGCCAGCCAGCCGCCGTCGACCAACGCGGCCAGCAGCGCGGTGACCTCCTGGTCGGGTACGGCGTACGGCGGGTCGGCGAAGATCGCGTCGTACGGCCCGCCGTCGGGCCCGGCCGCGAGCACGGTGGCCACCTTGCCGGTGACCAGGCAGGCCGCCGGGGCGGCGCGCAGCGCGGCGATGTTCTCCCGGACCACCCGGGCCGCCCGGGGGTCCGACTCGACCAGCAGCACGTGCGCCGCGCCTCGGGACAGCGCCTCCAGCCCGACCGCCCCGGAACCGGCGTAGAGGTCGGCGAAGCGCGCACCGTCGAGTTCGATCTCGGCCTGCACCGCGCTGAACAGTGCCTCCCGGACGCGGTCCGAGGTCGGCCGGGTGCCGGCGCCGGGTGGCGCGGCGATCCTCCGCCCGCCAAGCGTCCCGGCCACGATCCGGGTCACCGTCTGCTCCTACGCACGCCTTGACGCTACGCGACGCCGCGATATCACCCGACGGGTGGCACTCAATCGCTCTGAAGTCATGGCGTGACATGTGGAATATGTAAGATCACGGATTTATAACATCATTCTCAATGCTCACTGAGGACTGTGACCCGCTCGACCGAATCGATAAGGTCGGCCGGGTGTCAGGTGGTGTGTGTGCTTTCCACCCACCCGCCACAGTCTTTGCTCTCCCCTCAACAGGAGTAGACGTGAACCGTCTGAACCTCCGGCGTGTCGCGGCGGTCTCCGCCGGCGCGCTGATCGGCCTCGCCGGCGTCGCCACCGTCGCCAGCCCGGCCGCGGCCCACCATTCCATCGTCACCGGCACTGCCTGCAAGCTGAAGTCCGGCGACCTGCGGGTCGACTGGACGGTGAAGAACAGCGAGAGCGACCTGGCCGGCAAGATCACCGGCGTGTGGACCCCGTCCGCCACCGCGATCAGCGGCATCACCGTCGGCATCGAACTGCCGAAGTCGACCGACGGCGAACTGCACGGCCAGCAGACTGTCCTCAAGGGCAAGGAGGCCACGCTCAAGGTCAGCGCCGAGTGGTACCGCGGCAAGAAGCGCGTCACCAACACCGCGACCGGCACGGTGAAGACCAAGGACAAGTGCCAGGAAGAGCCGACCCCGCCGGAGGAGAACACCCCGCCGGAGGAGAACACCCCCGACACCCCGGACACGCCGGACACGCCGGACACCCCGGACGAGACCACCCCGGAGAACCCGGACACGCCGGACACGCCGGATGAGACCACCCCGGAAAACCCGGACACGCCGGACACCCCGGACGAGACCACCCCGGAAAACCCGGACGAGACCGCCCCGGTGGAGGAGGAGCCGACCGGCCCGCTCGTGCCGGAGGAGCCCAACGCGCCGGACTTCGAGATCATCTTCACCTGTGACGAGCTGACCGTGACGGCCGACAACCCGGCTGACGGCGTCGAGGCGACCATCCTTCTCACCACCGAGAAGGGTGAGACGAAGACGCTGGAGCTGATCCCGGGCAAGAAGACCGAGGTGACCTTCAAGGCCTACAAGGGCCTCACCGTCACCCCGAGCTTCGAGGGCGAGAAGGGCGACCCCGAGGACGCCGTGGCCTGGGAGCAGCCGGCCGAGTGCGACAACGGCCAGGGCGGCGGCCTGCCGGTCACCGGTCCGGCCGCCGGCGCGATCGCGGGTGGCGCGGCCGTGCTGCTCGCCGCTGGTGCCGTGCTGTTCGTGGTGACCCGCCGTCGTCGGCTCCGCTTCACCGCCTGAGCTGAGCTAGACCGAATTTGAACCCGAGGGCGCGTCGACCATCCGGTCGGCGCGCCCTCGGCGTATCCGAGTGAGCCTTGACGAGAATTCACGCGGCGTGACGCGGGATACGGCATGTTGGTGTATCCCGCGGCGGAAGACCGCGAGATGCCGCACGCCGTGTTGACCGTGGGGCGTGGACCGGAGGTCAGCCCTTCTCCAGGTACTCCGCGCGTTCCTCGTCGACCAGGGCGGCGACCGAGGCGGCCAGGGCGGGATGCCGGACCAGCTCCGGGTCCTCCTCGACCAGGGCGATCGCCTCGGCCCGGGCGTCCCGGATCAGGTCGGTGTCCCGCAGCAACGACAGCAGCCGCAGGTGAGACCGGCGGCCGGACTGGGTCGCGCCCAGCACATCGCCCTCCCGGCGCTGCTCCAGATCCAGTTCGGCGAGCTTGAACCCGTCCGTGGTGGAGGCGACCGCGTCGAGGCGTTCCCGCGCGGACGAACCCTCCGCCGCCTCGCTGACCAGCAGGCAGAGGCCGGCGGCCGCACCACGACCCACCCGGCCACGCAACTGGTGCAGCTGCGAGACGCCGAACCGGTCGGCGTCCAGCACGATCATCACGGTGGCGTTGGGCACGTTCACACCCACCTCGACCACTGTGGTCGCCACCAGCACATCCAGGTCACCGGCGGCGAAGGAGCGCATCACCGCGTCCTTCTCGTCGGCCGGCAGCCGCCCGTGCAACACCCCGATCCGCAGGCCGCGCAGCGGCCCCTCGGCGAGCAGCGGCGCCACCTCGGTGACCGCCAGCGGGGGGCGTCGACCGTTGTCGTCCTCGCGGGGCGCTTCCTCCTCCGACGAAGGTCCCTCGCCGATCCGGGGGCAGACCACGTACGCCTGGTGGCCGGCGGCGACCTCCTCACGCAGCCGACGCCAGGCCCGATCGAGGAAGGCCGGCTTCTCGGCGGCCGGCACCACGTGTGAGGCGATCGGCGAGCGCCCCTGCGGCAGCTGGGAGAGGGTGGAGATCTCCAGGTCGCCGTAGACGGTCATGGCCACCGTACGCGGGATCGGGGTGGCGGTCATCACCAGCACGTGCGGCGGCTGGTCGGCCTTGGCCCGCAGCGCGTCCCGCTGCTCCACGCCGAACCGGTGCTGCTCGTCGACCACCACCAGGCCCAGGTCGTGGAAGTCGACCCCCTCGTAGAGCAGGGCGTGGGTGCCGAGCACGATGCCGGCCCGCCCCTCGGCCACCTCGGCGAGCGCCCGCCGCCGGGCCGCCGCGCCGAGCGAGCCGGTCACCAGCTCCACCCGGGTCGCGTCGTCGGCCGCGCCCAGCTCGCCGGCCCGCGCGAGCGGGCCGAGCAGGTCGAGCATGCCCCGATAGTGCTGGGCGGCGAGCACCTCGGTCGGGGCGAGCAGCGCCGCCTGCCCGCCGGCGTCGACCACCTGGAGCATGGCCCGCAGCGCCACCACCGTCTTGCCGGAGCCGACCTCGCCCTGCAGCAGCCGGTGCATCGGGTGCGCGGTGGCCAGGTCGGCGGCGATCTCCCGACCGACGGTCTGCTGCCCCGGGGTCAGCTCGTACGGCAGCCGGGCGTCGAACGCGTCCAGCAGTCCACCGGTGCGTGGCGGCCGGGCCTGCGCCGGCCAGGCCGCCGCCCGGTGTTTGCGCTGCACCAGGGTGAGCTGTACGGCGAACGCCTCGTCCCACTTGAGCCGGCGCCGGGCCCGGTACAGCTCCTCCTTGGTGGACGGTCGGTGGATCTCGCGCAGCGCGGTGCCGATGCCGATCAGGTTGCGGCTGGTCCGTACGGTCGCCGGCAACGGATCGTCCGGCGGGGTGAAGGTGTCCAGCACCACCCGGACGCAGCGGGCGATCACCCAGGTCGGCACCGCCGCAGCAGCCGGGTAGACCGGGATCAGCGCCCCGGCGAACTCCTCGACCTCCTCGTTGGCCGCCGCCTCGCCGTCGCCTCCCTCCCCGAGCAGCACGTATTCCGGGCCGTTGAGCTGCCGCTTGCCCCGGAACTCGGTGACCTTGCCGGCGAACAGCCCCCACCGGCCGGGGCGCAGCTCCCGCTCCCGCCACGCCTGGTTGCCGAAGAAGGTGAGGGTGAGCACCCCGCCGGAGCCGTCGCCGACGGTGACCTCCAACAGGTTCCCCCGGCGCTGGCGCATCGGCCGCACAGCGGTGCGCTGCACCTGGGCCAGCACGGTGACCTGCTCCCCCACGTCCAGCGAGCGGATGTCGGTGTGCTCGCCGCGCTCGTCGTAGCGGCGGGGAAAGTGATAGATCAGGTCGCCGGCGGTGTGCAGGTCGAGGTGGCTGGCCAGGGCCTTGGCCGTCTTCTCCCCGACCAGCTTCTTCAGCGGCGTGTCCACCGTGGCCGGTTCGCTCGTCATTCGACCCCCACCAGGAGCGGATAGTGCGGCTGGCCGCCCTCGTACGACTGGACCTCCACGAACGGCCAGGACCGCTCGACGTGCTCGCGTACCCGGTCGACCAGCCCGGCCGGGGCGTCCGCCCCGCAGAGCAGGGTGACCAACTCGCCGCCGCCGCCGAGCATCCGGTCGACCACGGCGGTGCAGGTGTCGAGCAGGTCGGCACCGATAAGGTGCACCTCCCCCTCGACCAGCGCCAGCACGTCGCCCGGCCGGCACGGCCCGGCCACGGTGAGCGCCTCCCTGCCGGCGTGGCAGACCTCGGCGTACCGGCAGGCGCCGGCGGCCTCGGCCATGGCGATGACGTCGTCCTCGAAGCGGCGGGACGGGTCGCGGACGGCGAGGGCGGCGAGGGCCTGCACCGGGGAGCGGGTGGGCACCACACTCACCTTCACCCCGAGCCGGTGCGCCTCCTGCGCGGCGGCGTTCGCCACCGACTGCGTGTCGGGGTCGTTGGGCAGCACCACCACCCGGGGCGCTCCGGTGGCGCGGATCGCGTCGAGCAGCTCACCGGTGGACGGGTTGGCCGGCACCACGGTGGCTCCCTCGGCGGCGAACAACTCGGCGATGCCGGCGCCGGTGGCCACCACCACGGCCGCCCGGCCGTCGGGCAGCGGGATCGGCGGCGGCGCCTGGTCGGCGAACCGGGTCACCGTGATCCGGTGCGGGCGGCCGGCGACCACCCCCGCCTCGATCGCCGCGCCGACGTCGTTGACGTGCACGTGCACGTTCCAGGTCCCGACGCCGGGGCCACCGTCACCGACGATGACGAGCGAGTCGCCGAGCGCGGCCAACTCGGCGCGCAGCCGGGCCACCGCCTCGTCGGTGGCGTCGAGCAGGTACTGCACCTCGTAGGCGTACGCCGGGGAACCGGTCTCCCGGACGGCGGTGGCCGGCGGGCGCACCGCGCGCGGCGCGGGCGGCAGCTGCCCCGGGCTCTGCCCGGTGACCACCTCGACCAGCGCGTCCAGCAGCAGGCAGAGGCCCCGCCCACCGGCGTCCACCACGCCGGCGCGGGCCAGCGCGGGCAACTGCTCCGGGGTACGCGCGAGCGCTCGCGCCGCCGCGCCCGCGGCGGCCCGGACCACCGTGCCCAGGTCGTCGCTGTCCGCCTGCTCCGCGGCGCGCGCCGCGGCGGCGACCACGGTGAGCAGGGTGCCCTCGACCGGCTGGGCGACCGCGGCATAGGCGGCGGTGGCGGCGGCGGTCAGCCCGACGGCGAACTGCCGGCCGCGGACGGCCGGGACCGGGGCGAGCGTGTCGGCGAGGCCGCGCAGGATCTGCGACAGGATCACCCCGGAGTTGCCCCGCGCGCCGAGCAGCGCACCCCGGGCCATCAGCCGCAGCGTGTGCCCGTGCGGGGTGTGCCCGTCGTCAGGGAGGGTGCCCAGGTCGATGGCGAGGGCCTGCTGCGCGGAGGTGAGGGTGAGCACCAGGTTAGTGCCGGTGTCCCCGTCCGGGACGGGGAAGACGTTGAGGTCGTCGATCTCGCCCTGGTGCCGCTGAAGGACGGCGAGCCCGCTCGCGCACCAGCGGCGCACCGCGGCGGCGTCGAGGGTGTCCAACACGACCGGAAGCCTACTGGCGTGCGCCGACACGCGTCGGGCTCGCCCGGCCCAACGGCGGCGTGTCCGGCGGCCCGTTCCCGGCGCCCCGAGGGTGCGCTCGGCGTTCCCCGCGAGGGCCGCGCGCCGGAGCCGCCGGCCCACCGGTACGCTGGACAGGCCGGTTGGGCTTGCCGCCTGGTCATCGGGTAACCTGACCCGGTTGCCCGGGCAGCGCCGGCGGCGACCTCATGAACGTTTCAAACCCAGGAGTATCCCGTGGCTAGCGTGTGCGACGTCTGTGGCAAGGGGCCGGGCTTCGGCCACAACGTGTCCCACTCGCACCGGCGGACCAACCGCCGCTGGAACCCGAACATCCAGTCGGTGCGTACCCCGGCCGGTGGCGGCACCACCAAGAAGCTGCAGGTCTGCACCTCGTGCATCAAGGCCGGCAAGGTGACCCGCGCCTGACGCGTTAGCGTCACCCGGAAATCGTCGGAAGCCGGCGGGCCCTTTGGGGTCCGCCGGCTTCTGTCGTGTCCGAAAATCGGAGCCGACAGATGACCGACCGGATGGCGACCGGAGCCCCCCGTCCGGTTAGGGTCCTGCTGCGCCGGCTGTCCGGTTCGGCGTCGACAGGGCATGTGGGAGGGCACGACCGGTGGAACTGGACCTGGGCCGCGACGAGATGGTGCTGATCGGTACGTCGTTCGGCTCGCTGCGCTGGTTCAACGAGGATCTGCCGCCAGGCAGCGTCGTCCTCGTCGAGGAGCCCGACTTGATTCGCCGCCGGGACATCGAGCAGTTCGTCTCCAAGCTGCCGATGATCTCCCGGGTGGTGCCGGCCGAATACCAGAACGGCCTCGACGCCGATGCGCTGCTCGCCCGGGAGCCCGGTCTGGCCACCGCCCGGCTCGTCATGCCCGGCCACGAGTTCGGGGTAGGCGCCAGCGCCCAACTGGCCGAGCGTCTCGGCCTGCCCGGCGCTGGGATAGCCGCCGCCGAAATCTTCACCGACAAGCACCGGATGCGGCTGCTCGCCGACGAGGCCGGCCTGGCCAACCCGGCGTACGAGCTGGTCGACGACCCGGCGCGGGCGACCGAGTTCGCCCGGCGCCACGGCGGCCGGTGCGTGCTCAAGCCCACCCGCCAGTCGGGCAGCCTCGGGGTGCAGCTCATCGCCGACCCGGCGGAGATCGCCGCGGCGTGGGCGGCCAGCGCGGCGCCGCAGGCGCCGGTTGACGCCATCGACGGCCGGCCCACCGAGGTGCTGGTCGAGGAGATGCTGGTCGGCTCGGAGCACAGCGTCGAGCTGCTGGTCGTCGACGGCGAGGTCATCTTCGCCAACGTCACCGACAAGCGGATCGTCGGCGGCCGACGCCCGGTGGAGTGCGGGCACACCGTGCCGTCCGCGCTGCCCGAGGCGGCGCACCGGGCGCTGCGGGAGTCGGCCGGGCGGCTCGCGCGGGCGGCCGGCTTCCGCACGGGCCTTCTGCACAGCGAGTGGATCCTCGCCGACGGCGTGCCGACGCTGGTGGAGTGCGCCGCCCGGATGCCCGGCGACATGATCACCGCGCTGATCGCGATCGCCTACGAGTGCGGCTTCATCCACGAGTACCTGCGGCTGTTGCGCGGCGAGCGCCCCGAGCTGCCGACCCGGCCGATGGGCGCCGCGGCGGTGGAGTTCCTGATCGCCCCGCCCGGCCGGATCACCGCGATAGACGGGGTCCGCGACGCCCTGCGGGTGCCGGGCGTGCTGGACGTGCATTTTGATTTCGCGATCGGGGACACCGTGCCGGAGCTGATCTCCTCGGTCCAGCGCAGCGGCTACCTGATGGCCTGGGGCGCCGACCCGGCCAGCGCGGAGAGCGCAGCCCGCAAGGCCGCCGACCAGATCCGCATCACCGTGGCGTGAATCGCATCGCCGTGGCCTGAACCGCCGGCGGCCCGGCCCACTCGGGCCGGGCCGCCGGGTCCGGCCCGACTGCGGGCCGACCCGGCGCGGCGGTCAGAGGGTACGGCCGAAGGACAGGCAGCCCGGCTCGTCCTGGTAGAAGCCGAAGTTCGGAATCCGCTCGTAGCCGGCCGACGTGTACATCGCGATCGCCTCGGGCTGCCTGTCGCCGCACTCCAGGATGACCCGCTTGCGGCCCTGCTCCCGCGCCGACCGCTCCGCGGCCGCGAGCACCGACCGGGCGACGCCCCGACCCCGGGCCGTCGGCACGGTGTACATCCGCTTCAGTTCGGCCGTCTCGCCGTCGTCGCCGTGGCTGCGCCAGCCGCCGCAGCCCACCGCCTGCCCGTCGAGGTAGGCGACCAGGAAGGTGCCGGCCGGGGGCTCGAACTCCGCCGCGTCGACCGGCGTGTCGTCGCCGTTGCCGCCGTAGCGCTGGCCGAGGTCGGCCAGGGCGGCCCGGATCAACGCCTGCGACTCGGGGGCGTCGAAGCGCCGCGCCTGGATCTCGATCTCGCTCACGTCAGGTAAGACTACGGCCAGAGTCCGCTCCGCCCGGGGTCGGCCGGCGCACTCAGCCACGGATCACTCCGTCCGGCGGAAGTGGTCCCAGCCCGTCGGTCCCTCGTACGCGGCGCCGTCCACGGTCAACCCGGCGCCCTCGGTCACCTGCCCGATCGGCTGCCAGCCCGCCGGCAGCGTCGCCCCCGCCGGGAAGGTCGCCGCCAGCGCGTGGTCCTCGCCGCCGGCCAGGATCCAGGAGTACGGGTCGACACCGAGCGCCTGGGCCGCGTCGCGCATCTGCCGGGGCACCTCGAACGCGTCCCGGGTCACGTCGATCGCCACGCCGCTGGCCCGCGCCACGTGCCCGAGGTCGGCGAGCAACCCGTCGGAAACGTCGATCATGGCGGTCGCGCCGTGCCGGGCGGCCTCCGGCCCGGCACCGTACGGCACCTCGGGGCGGCGGTACGCCTCGACCAGGAGCCGGGGTGTCCGGAAGCCCCGGGAGAGCACGGTGTAGCCGGCCGCCGCCCAACCGGTGCGCCCGGCGAGCGCCACCACGTCCCCCGGACGGGCCCCGGAGCGGACCACCGGCGGCCGGTCGCCCAGGTCGCCCAGGGCGGTCACCGCGATCGTGATGATCGGGCTGGCCGACATGTCGCCGCCAACCACGCCCGCCCCGACCAGGGCGGCCTCGGCGCCCAGCCCGTCGGCCAGTTCCTCCGCCCAACTCGTGTCCAGCTCGGCCGGGATGCAGAGGGCGACGAGCAGCGCGGTCGGGGTGGCCCCCATGGCCGCGATGTCGGCGAGGTTGGCCGCCGCCGCCCGGTGTCCGATGTCCCGCGCCCCGGACCAGTCCCGGCGGAAGTGCCGCCCCTCGACCAGCACGTCGGTGGAGGCCACCACCCGCCGGTCCGGCGCCGCCACCACCGCCGCGTCGTCACCCGGGCCGAGCAGGCAACTCTCCCCGTACGTCAGTCGGGCGGTCACCCGGTCGATCAGCCCGAACTCGCCCACACCCGCGACCGTCATCTTGTCCTCTCGTCGCGCTCTTCCGTCTTCGCGTTTCCGCACCACGTCCCGGCGTGTCCTCGCTCACCGCGTCCAGCCGGCCACCGATCGGGATCACACCTGCTCGGTAGGGTAGTTTCACCCCTCGGGCCGCCCATGCGGCGACGGACGGAGGTCGAGTCGTGGTTCAGGCGTACATCCTCATCCAGACCGAGGTCGGTCGGGCGCGTGACGTGGCCGGTCAGATCGCGGACCTTGCCGGCGTGGTGCGGGTCGACGCCGTCACCGGGCCCTACGACGTGGTCGTGCTCACCGAGGCGAACAGCGTGGACGAGCTCGGCAAACTCATCGTCAGCAAGGTGCAGATGGTGCCCGGCATCACCCGCACCCTCACGTGTTCGGTGGTGCGTCTGTAAGTGGACGAGATCACTTCTTCCCCCGCCTCCGACGAGTCCCGCCCGGCCGAGTCGGCCCCGCGCCGCGACCGGTCCACCCGCAGTGCGGCGCTCTGGGCGACCCTGATCGCGGCGCCGATCACCCTGGTGGTGGCCGGGTTCACCTTCGCCAAGCTCGCCCCGCCGGCACCGGCCGCCACGCCGAGCCCGTCGGCGACCGTCGTCCGGCCGCAGTCGACCGCCCCGGTCGAGATGCCGGCCCCGGTCCTGGCGCAGCGGCCGGCGACGGTCTGCCTCGCTCTGGTGTCGCAGCTCCCGGCGAGCGTCCGCGACCTGCAGCAGCGGCCGGTCACCGCCGGCGCCGAGCAGAACGCCGCGTACGGCGACCCGGCGTTGACGGTCTCCTGCGGCGGCATGCCGCAGCTCGAGCTGTGTCCCTCGTCCGCTCCGGGCGCGTCGACCGATCAACCGGCCGACGGCTGCATCCCGGCGACCGGTGACGTGTGGCGGGTCAACGGGGTCTGCTGGTACCCGGTGCAGGAGGACGACGCCGCGGTGCTGACCGCCGTCGACCGGGAGGTCCCGGTCCGGGTCAAGGTGCCGAAGGCGTACGACCCGCCGCTCCAGTGGGTCGCCCAGATCTCCGACGCGATCGTCGCCTCGGTCCCGTCGGCCGAGACCGCTCCCGCCGGTTGCTCCGGCTGACCGCCCGCCGTCGCAGGCCGGTCGGTCAGCGGCCGGCACGGGCCGGGTCGGTCAGCGGCCGGCGCGGCGGAGGGCGGTGCGGATGAGGCGGTTGACCAGTTTGGGATATTCCAGGCCGCTCGCCGCCCACATCCTCGGGAACATCGACGTCGGGGTGAAGCCCGGCATGGTGTTGATCTCGTTGAGGTAGACGTCCAGCTCGGGAGTGACGAAGAAGTCGACCCGGGCCAGGCCGGAGCAGTCCAGCGCGGTGAACGCGCGGGTGGCGTACTCCTGCACCTGACGGGTGACCCGCTCGGGCAGGTTCGCCGGCACGTCGTATTCGCAGACCTCGTCGGCGTAGATGTACTTGGCCTCGAAGTCGTACCAGTCGCGGTCGCCGACCATCCGCACCTCGGCCAGCACCGACGCCTCCGGGGCGCCGCCGGCCTCGCCCTCCAGCACCCCGCACTCGATCTCGCGACCGGCGACGGCCCCCTCGACCAGCACCTTGGTGTCGATCTCCCGGGCGACCGCGACCGCCGCGTCGAGCTGGGCCCAGTCGTCGACCTTGGTGATGCCGAAGGAGGAGCCGGCCCGGGACGGCTTGACGAACACCGGCAGGCCCAGCCGCTCCTTGTCCTCCTCGGTCATGGTCATCCCGTTGCGCAGCACCACGTACGGGCCGACCGGGATGCCCTCGGCGGCGCAGAGCTTCTTGGTGAACTCCTTGTCCATGGCGGCGGCGGAGGCGAAGACGTTCGCCCCTACGTACGGGATGTCGGCCATCTCCAGCATCCCCTGGATGGTGCCGTCCTCGCCGTACGCGCCGTGCAGTACCGGGAAGACCACGTCCACGTCCGCGAGGGCCCGAGGGCCCTGCGTCGGGTCGAGCACCAACAGGCCACCCGCCGCCGGGTCTGCGCGCAGCAACAGCTCGGCCCCGGAGCTGGAGGTGATCTCCGGCAGTTTGCGGTCCTGGATCGCCAGCTGGCTCGGGTCTCCGCTGGTCAGCACCCATTGGCCCTGCCGGGTGATGCCGACCGGAACCATCTCGAACTCGTCCGGGTCCAGCGCACCCAGCACGCTGCCCGCGCTGACGCAGGAAATGCCGTGCTCGGGGCTGCGACCACCGAAGACGATCGCCACACGGGTCTTGCCAGGGGTGGTCACTGGTGGTCACCTCTTCGTCGCGACTGCGGCTGGCCGTGCTCGCCGGTGGCGCTCACCCGGTTGACCTTACTGCGCGTCCCGAGAGCGGGTAGCCGATACCCGGGGAGATGGGCGGCCGGTGGCGGGACCTGCCACCGGCCGCCCGACGTCCCGCCCCGACTCGTTCGGGTCCGTGAGGCGGGCGGATTCAGCCCAGGTGCTCCAGATCACGGGGGCGGCGGCCGACCGCGATGACCTTGACCCGCTGCCGTCCGGCGCGGACCATGCCCAGCGCCATGAAGGCGCCGGCGATCCGGTCCGCCGCCTCCCGGCTGCTCGCCCCGACCACCTGTCGGCGGCGCTCCGGGCTCACCCGCTCGTTGCGCGCCAGGCCGTCGAGGGGCCGGACGTCGGTGAGGACCACGAGGAAGCGGGTCATCCCCGTACACCGCCGCCCGGGGGGCGGCAGCCCATCGTCATGCAATCCCCTTCCCGTCGGTTCCGCCGGTAGGGGCACGCGGCGGTCGGGTTGTGGGGGAGATCCAACCCGACCACCGCGCGCCCCATCCCCTCCGGTCGCTCACCACCACCGTCGCCACGACAACCGGTGGTGAGGACGTGGATACAGATTGACAGGTGGACACGCGTGAATGCAACTCTCATCGACATTCTCTCACGCCCATCTTCCCGCTGGATGTGCGACCATCGATGCATGGCGCCTAAGACCGCCCGGGCCCGACGGCTCGGCATCGCCCTGCGAACCCACCGGGAGGCCGCCGGCCTGACCCTCGAGGCCGCGGCCGACGAGATCAACAGCACCCGGAGCACCCTGTCCCGCTACGAGAACGCGCAGACCCTGGTCACCCCGGCCACCGTGCGCGCCCTGCTCACCCTCTACGGAGTGAGCCCGGACGAGATCGCCGCGGCGGTCCAACTGGCCAAGGACGCCCGCAAGCCCGGCTGGTGGGTCTCCTACTCGTACCTGCTGGACCGGCGGACCATCGACTTCATCGCCCTGGAGGCGGAGGCGACCGGGATAGCCAACTTCGAACCCTCGGTGGTGCCCGGGCTGCTCCAGACCGCCGACTACATCCGTGGCGTGATGCGCGGCGGCCCGCACACGCTCAGCGACGAGCAGGTGGAGCAGCGGGTCAAGCTGCGGCTCGACCGGCAGCAGCGGCTCACGGATGACGATCCGCCGATATTCGACGCCATCCTCGACGAGGGCGCGTTGCTGCGCCCGGTCGGCGGCCGGTCCGTGATGGAGGGCCAGTTACAGCACCTGCTGAAGATGGGCGAGTTGCCCAACATCACCGTCCAGGTGATCCCACTCGCCGCCGGCTACCACCGGGGCACCCGGGGCTCGCTGCACATCCTGGAGTTCGCCGACCCGGAGGACCCGATCATCGCCTCGGTGGAGACGGTCGCCGGGCAGATGGTCCTGGACCGGCCGGGCGACCTGCGTACCTGCACCAAGATCATGGAGCACCTGCGGACCGTGGCGCTGAGCCCGGCGGCCAGTCGGGAACAGCTCCTCCGCCTGTTGAACGAGAGGTAGAACGTTGTGATGAACGGCACGAACAGCCCCCGCCCGCCGGCCAGCGGCTGGCGCAAGAGCAGCCACAGTGGCGACGAGGGCGCGTGCGTCGAGGCGGCGCTGCTTTCGGAGGCGGTCGCGGTCCGCGACTCCAAGGACCCGGCCGGCCCGGTGCTGGTCTTTCCCTCGGCCGCCTGGGCAGCCTTCACCAGCGCGCCGCCGCGCGGCTGACCCCGCCCCGCCCTCGGCCGGGCCGGCGCCCGCGGCGCCGACCCGGCCAGGTGCCGGCCGTCGCGCTCAGGCGGGTCGGCGGGCGGTGACCGCCGTCGCGTCCAGCTCCTCGTCGTGCACCACGGTCGGCACCAGGCCGGCCGCGGCCAGCAGCCCGCAGAGCGCCTCGGCCTGAGCGGCGCTGACCTCGACCGCCAGGTGCCCGCCCGGGGCGAGCCACTCGGCCGCGCCGGCCGCGACCCGGCGCAACACGGTCAGCCCGTCCACGCCGCCGTCCAGCGCCACCGGCGCCTCGTACAGCCTCGCCTCCGCCGGCATCAGCGCCAGCGCGCCGCTCGGCACGTACGGAGCGTTCGCCACCACCAGGTCGAGCCGGCCCCGCCACTCGGGCGGGACGGGCCCGAACAGGTCGCCCTGGTAGACGGGCACGCCCAGCGGGGCAAGGTTGCGGCGGGCGCAGGCCACAGCGGCCGGGTCGATGTCGGCGGCAGCCAGCCAGCGCGGATCGAGCCGGCCGCGCAGCACCAGCGCGGCGGCGCCCGAGCCGCAGCAGAGGTCCAGCACGGCGGGTGCCGGCCCGGCCGCCGCCGCGGCGGCGGAGACCAACAGGGCGGTCCGCCCCCGGGGCACGAACACCCCGGGGTCGACGGCGACCCGCAGGCCGCAGAACTCGGCCCAGCCGAGCAGGTGCTCCAGCGGCCGGCCGGCGACCCGGCGATCGACGAGGTCGGCCAGCGCCGGGGCCGTGTCGGCGGCGGCGACCAGCAACTCCGCCTCGTCCTCGGCGTAGACGCAGCCGGCGGCGCGCAGCCGGGCGACGAGGGCGGGGCGGTCGGGATGAAACGGTGCCATGGAAATGCCTTTCGGGAGCGCTCGTCGGCGCTCCCGGCGTCGCCTAGTCTCGGGGCGACGCGGACTCGGAGGGGGCGCCGGTCCTTCGCTGGTGGATCGGTCTCACCTCCTCGGGTCGGGGCCCAGGGGGCCGTGGCTGCCCGTCACGATAGCGGAGCCGACGCGGTCGGGCCGCCCCGGCGTCCGGCCCTGAGGCACGTCAGGCCGCGCTGGCGTCCAGCGCGGCAGCGACATCCGCCACCAGGTCGGCGGTGTCCTCGATGCCGCAGGAGAGCCGGACGAAGCCGGGGGTGGTGTCGTCGCCCCACTGGGCCCGCCGGTCGGCGGTGGTGTGCACCCCGCCGAACGAGGTGGCGGCGGCGACCAGGCGGGACGCGTCGATGAACCGGGCCACCCGGTCGGCGTCGCCCAGGTCGAACGAGAGCACCCCGGGCATCCGTCGCATCTGGACCGAGGCCACCGGATACGCCGGGTCCTCCGGCAGCCCGGGCCAGCGCAGGCCGGCGACGTCGGCACGGCCGGCGAGCAGCCGGGCGAGCGCCTCCGCGTTGGCGGCCTGCCGGGTCAGCCGCAGGTCCATGGTGGCCAGCGAGCGGTGGGCCAGCCAGCAGTCGAACGGCCCGGGCACCCCGCCGGTGGTGGTGCGCCAGGCGGTCACCGGGTCGAGCAGTTCGGCGGAGCGGGTCGCCACGTAGCCGAGTAGCAGGTCGGAGTGGCCGGTGAGCGCCTTGGTGCCGGAAGCCACCACCACATCGGCGCCGAGGTCCAACGGGCGCTGCCCGAGCGGCGTGGCGGTGGTGTTGTCGACCGCGACGAGCGCCCCGGCGGCGTGCGCGGCGGCGGCCAGCGCCGGCACGTCGGCCACGTCCAGGCCGGGGTTCGCCGGGGTCTCCAGCAGCACCAGCCGGACACCCTCGAAGGAGGGGTACGGGCCGGCGGTCGGCACGAAGTCGACACGTACGCCGATGCCGGCCAGGGTGTCGGTGGCGAACCCGCGTACCGGGAAGTAGCCGTCGGTCGGGAGCAGCACCGTGTCGCCGGGGCGCAGCAGCGCCAGCAGCAGCCCGGTGATGGCCGCCTGGCCGCTGGCGAAGACCCGGCAGTCCCCGCCCTCAAGCTCCCCGATGGCCGCCTCCAGCAGCCGCCGGGTCGGGTTGTCGGGCCGGCCGTACCCGTTGGGTGCCGCCGCCGGCCCCTGCCACGGGTCGACGTGGTAGGGCGCGGCGAAGACCGGCCCGGGCAGGAACGGCGCCCCCGGCGTCGGCGTGGGCAGCCCGGCGTGCACGCTGCGGGTGCCGTCACCCCAGTCGCTCATGCAGCCGCCTCGCTCCGCTCAGCGGCCGCATGAGACTCCAGCGCACAGTGCCCGATGATTCGCTCGCTCCGCTCGCTCATGGCCGCCTCACTCGTACGACTCGGGCTTCGCGGTCCGGCTCATCAGGGCGTCCACGGCGAGCCGCGGATCCATCCCCTCGTGGCAGATCCGCTCGATCTGCTCGGTGATCGGCATCTCCACCCCGTGTGCCCGGGCCAGGTCCCGGATGGCCAGGCAGCTCTTCACACCCTCGGCGGTCTGCCGGGTGGCCGCCTGCGCCTGCTCCAGCGTCTCCCCCCGGCCCAGGTGCTCGCCGAAGGTGCGGTTGCGGGCCAGCGGGGAGGAGCAGGAGGCGACCAGGTCGCCCATGCCGGCCAGACCGGCGAAGGTGAGCGGGTCGGCGCCGAGCGCCACGCCCAGCCGGGCGGTCTCGGCCAGGCCCCGGGTCATCAGCATGGCGCGGGTGTTGTCGCCGAATCCCATCGCGGTGGCGATCCCGTAGGCCAGGGCGATTACGTTCTTCACCGCCCCGCCCAGCTCGCAGCCGACCACGTCGTCGTTGGTGTACGGGCGGAAGTACGGGGTCCGGATGGACGACTGGACCAGGGCGGCCCGGCGGCTGTCGGTGCCGGCGACGACGGTCGCGGCGGGCTGCTCGGCGGCGATCTCGGGGGCCAGGTTGGGCCCGGAGACGACCACCACCCGATCGGCCGGCACCCCGGCGGCCTCCATGATCACCTGGCTCATCCGCTTGGTGGTGCCCAGCTCGATGCCCTTCATCAGGGAGACCAGCGTGGCGTCGGGGTCCAGGTACGGGGTCCACGCGGCGAGGTTGCCGCGCAGTGTCTGCGACGGCACGGAGAGCACCACCACCTCGGCCCCGGCGATCGCCTCCTCGGCGTCACCGGTCGCGGTGACCCGGTCGGGCAACCGCACGTCGGGCAGGTATTCCGGGTTGCGGCGCTCGGTCCGGATCGCCTCGGCCACCGACCGCCGCCGGGCCAGGATCGTCACCTCCCGACCGGCGTCCGCGAGGATCTTGGCGAACGCCGTCCCCCACGACCCCGCCCCCAGCACCGCGACATGCCCGCTCACTGTCCGGCCTCACGGCTGCCTCGCCGGGTGGCGGGACGCTCCCACAGCGGCGGTGGGGTGCCGCCACGGATCTCGGCGACCATGTCGCGGATCCGCAGCATGATCACGTCGGTCATCTCCTCCAGGGTGGCCCGGGTCGGCGTGGCGCCCGCCCACTTGCTCAGGTCGATCGGGGGCCCGGCCACCACCGTCACCGGGGTCCGCGGGCGCAGCCCGAGCCGGGCGGTGCGCGGGTTGAACATCCGCTCCGGCCCCCACATGGCGATCGGGATCACGGGCGCGCCGGTGGCCAGCGCCAGCCGGGCCGCCCCGGTCTTGCCCTTCATCGGCCAAAGGTCCGGTTCGCGGGTGGTGGTCCCCTCCGGGTAGATCACCACCGCGCCGCCCTCCCGCAAGGCCGCGACCAGCTTGTCCAGCGACCTTGCCGCCTCGATGCTGCCGCGCTCCACCGGGATCTGCTTGCACCGGTGCAGGATCCAGCCGATCACCGGCACCCGGAACAGGCTGGCCTTGGCGAGAAACTGCGGCCAGCGCCCGGCGTCGTGGATGAAGTGCGCGGAGACCAGCGGGTCGGCGTGCGAGATGTGGTTCGGCACGATGATGATGCCGCCGGGGTGGCGCAGGTGCTCCATGCCCCGCCAGGTGCGCCGGGTCCAGACGAACAGCACCGGCTTGACCAGCACCACGGCCAGCCACTGCCAGAATCCCAGCCTCCGCGGTGCCACCCTGCCTCCTCGTAGTGCCCCGACCCGCACGCCACGCCCGCGACGAAATCATGCCTGCTCGCCCTGAGTCCGGCCAGTGAGGGTACCGCCGTCCGACTGGCAGGATGGTCTCGTGCCCGAGCCGACCTGGACCGTCGTGGTGCCGGTGAAGCGCCTCGGGGCGGCGAAGAGTCGCCTGCGGGGCGCGCTGCCCGGCATACCCCATGAGGCGCTGGCGCTGGCGCTGGCGGCCGACACGGTCCGCGCGGTGCGGGCCTGCCCGGCGGTGGGCGAGGTCCTGGTGGTCAGCGACGACGCGCGGGTGGCGGCCGAGGCGACGGCGGCCGGCGCGCGGGTGGCGCCGGACCCGGGCGCCGGGCTGAACGCGGCCTTCCGGCACGGCGCGGCGGTCGCCGGTCCGAACGCCGCGGTGGCCGGCCTCACCGCCGACCTGCCGGCGCTGCGCCCGGCCGAGCTCGTCGCAGCGCTGCGGGCCGTCGGAGCCGGTCCGCCCGGGGTACGCGGGTTCGTGGCCGACGCCCCGGCCAGCGGCACCGTGCTGCTCGCCGCCCCGGCCGGCGTGCCGCTGGACCCCCGGTTCGGGGTGGGCTCGGCGGCGGCGCACGCGGCGAGCGGGGCGCTGCCGCTGGGTGGCGACTGGCCGACCCTGCGCCGGGACGTGGACACTCCCGCCGACCTGGCCGCCGCCGCGCGGCTGGGGGCGGGTCCACGCACGGCGGCACTGCTCAGCCAGGCCGTCGGGTACGGTGCTGGCATGCAGGGCACGGTGGCCACCTACGACGCGTCGACCCGTAGCGGGGTGCTGCTGCTCGACGACGGCACCGAGCTGCCCTTCCCGGCCCGCGCCTTCGACGCCTCCGGGCTGCGGCTGCTCCGGCTCGGCCAGCGGGTCCGGATCGAGCGGGACGCCGCGGGCGAGATCATCCGCGTGACGTTGCCGACGATGGCCTGAGCAAGCTGCCCCGAGTTCATTTTCGGTTCACCCGAATCGGGGAATCATGAGGTGGTGAGCACCCCTCGCGAGCACCCCGAGAGCACGCAGCACCTTCCCGGGCCGGCGGCGCCCCGCAACGGCGTCCGCCCCCGGGACACCGACGGCCGGTTCCGCCGGGTCCGCGCGCCGGAGGAGGACCTCGCCGTCGACCCGACCGACCTGGACGCCGCGGCTGCCTCCACCGGCCTGGAGGAGTCGCTCGACCCGGTCGAGGGCCCCGGCCCGTACGCCGAACGCGTGGGGGCGCAGCCGTTGCCCGAGGACCGGTTCCTCAACCGGGAGCTCTCCTGGCTCGACTTCAACGCCCGGGTGCTGGCGCTGGCCGAGGATCCGCGTACGCCGCTGCTGGAACGGGTGAAGTTCCTGGCCATCTTCGCCAGCAACCTCGACGAGTTCTACATGGTGCGGGTGGCCGGGCTGAAGCGGCGGCTCTCCGCCGGCCTACCGATCCGCGGCGGCGACCGGCTGCCGCTGCGGACGCAGCTGGAGCTGATCGCGGAGAAGGCCGCCGACCTGGTCGCCCGGCACGCCGCCTGCTTCGTCGAGGACGTGCTGCCGAGGCTGGCCGAGGAGGACATCCGGATCCTGCGCTGGGGTGAGCTGGACGATCCGGAACGGGAACGGCTGCGCACCTGGTTCCGGGAGCACATCTTCCCGGTGCTCACCCCGCTCGCGGTGGACCCGGCGCACCCGTTCCCGTACATCTCGGGGCGGTCGTTGAATCTCGCCGTCTCGGTACGCGACCCGGACGGCGGTTCGGAGCTGTTCGCCCGGGTGAAGGTGCCCAACAACGTGCCGCGCTTCGTCCGGGTGTCCCGGGACGCCCCCGGCGTCCGGTTCATCCCGGTGGAGGACCTCATCTCGGTGCACCTCGGGCAGCTCTTCTCCGGGATGCAGGTGGTGGAGTGCCACCTGTTCCGGGTCACCCGCAACGCCGAGGTGGAGGTGGACGAGGACCGCGACGAGGACCTGCTCCAGGCGCTCGAACGGGAGCTGGCCCGCCGCCGTTTCGGCCCGCCGGTCCGGCTGGAGGTCGCCGCCTCGATCTCCGACCGCATGCTGGAGTTGCTCGTCCGCGAGCTGGACATGCATGACCAGGAGGTGCTGCGGGTGCCCGGCCTGCTGGACCTCTCCGCGCTCTGGCAGGTCTACGGCGAGGCCGATCGCCCCGAGCTGAAGGACCCGCCGTTCGTGCCGGCCACCCATCCCCGGCTCACCGAGGGCGAGGTGCCGCGCAGTGTCTTCGCCACCCTGCGCGACGGCGCCGTGCTGGTGCACCACCCGTACCACTCGTTCGCCACCAGCGTGCAGCGCTTCATCGAGCAGGCCGCCGCCGACCCGGGCGTGCTGGCCATCAAACAGACCCTCTACCGCACCAGCGGCGACTCCCCGATCGTGGACGCACTGGTCGACGCGGCCGCCGCCGGCAAGCAGGTGGTGGTGCTGGTCGAGCTGAAGGCGCGCTTCGACGAGGTGGCGAACATCGGCTGGGCCCGCACCCTGGAACGCGCCGGCTGCCACGTCGTTTACGGCCTGGTCGGTCTGAAGACGCACTGCAAGACCGCCCTGGTGGTACGCCAGGAGGGCAACCAGATCCGCCGCTACTGCCACATCGGCACCGGCAACTACCACCCGAAGACCGCCCGGACCTACGAGGACTTCGGCATGCTCACCGCCGACCCGGAGATCGGCGCCGACCTGACCGACCTGTTCAACGTGCTCACCGGCTACAGCCGGCAGACCGCGTACCGGCGGCTGCTGGTGGCCCCGCAGGGCATCCGCGGTGGCCTGATCGAGCGGATCGAACGGGAGATCGCGCACGTCCGGCTCGGCATGCCGGGCCTGGTGCAGATCAAGGTGAACGCGCTGGTGGACGAGGAGGTAACCGACGCCCTCTACCGGGCCTCCCGGGCCGGCGTCCACGTCGACCTGCTGATCCGGGGCATGTGCACACTGCGCCCCGGGGTGCCGGGGCTGTCGGAGAACATCCGGGTCCGCTCGATCCTCGGCCGATTCCTGGAACACTCGCGCATCTTCCGGTTCGGCAACAACGGCGACGGCGAGGTCTGGATGGGCTCGTCCGACCTGATGCACCGCAACCTGGACCGCCGGGTGGAGGCGCTGGTGCAGGTGAGCGACCCGGTGGCCCGGGCCGAACTCGACTATGTGCTGACCGCCGCCTTCAGCCCGGAGGTGGATGCGTTCGAGCTGGCCGCGGACGGCAGCTGGAGCCGGCGCACCGGCAGCGGAGACGAGCCGCTGACCCACCTGCAGGATCTGCTGCTACGCCGAATCGGCGCGACGGCCGGCTGAGTAGGCGCGGTGTCCTCTTAGGTCAGTCGTTATTGAACCGCAACGAAAATTGCTTGCAATCGTCGCCTACGCATGGGTGTTAAGGTCAGGACGTACATCGCCGCCAATTGATCATGATGTTTTCCCCTGCGGGCAAATGATGTAACTTATCTGTTATCGATGGGGCCGCCAAAGGTATTCCCACACCCTTGAACGCTCACTAGGTTTCAGGGCGTGGATGGGTCAGGGGCGGCAGCACAAGGGAAGCTCGGCAGTGCCGGCGATTCCCGCGAGGCCGAGAAGCCTTTCGTCGTGGTCAGTTCCGAGTCGCGGGCGCCGAGACCGCGGTTGGGGCCGGACGGGAAGCCGGCCACGACGAGCAAGTCACCGTTACGGATCGCTCTGATCCGGCTGCGACAGGACAAAGTGGCGATGGTCTGCCTCGCCATCTTCATCGTCTACATCCTGATCGCGATCCTCGCGCCCCTGCTGGCCAAACTGGAGGGCCAGGACCCGTACACGAACCACTTCGAGTTGACCGACCGCTACGGCTACCCGATCGATGGCCCCAACAGCGAGCACTGGTTCGGGGTGGAGCCCCGGCTGGGCCGCGACCTGTTCGCCCGCTGGGTCTACGGCGCCCGCCCGTCGCTCATGGTCGCCGGCCTGGTCACCGTCATCACGACGATCGTCGGTGTGGTGGTGGGCTTGATCTCGGGCTTCTTCGGCGGCTGGATCGACCGGGTGTTCGGTTGGGTCATCGACTTCGTGTTGAGCCTGCCCTACCTGATCTTTGCCATCGCGATGCCGGCCGTGATCATTTCCGTCATCTACGGCGCCGTCGAGAACACCGACCCGGACCAGGTCGGCCAGGTCCGCATCTTCTCCCTGATCGCGGTGCTCTCCTTCTTCGGCTGGGCGAGCCTCGCCCGCCTGATCCGCGGGCAGGTGCTGTCGCTACGCGAGCGGGAGTTCATCGCGGCGGCCAGGGTGCTGGGCGTGCGGAGCCGCGCGATCCTGTTCAAGGAGTTGCTGCCCAACCTGGTCGCGCCGATCGTCGTATCGATGTCGCTCGCCCTGCCCAGCTACATCGTGGCCGAGGCGGGGCTGACCTTCCTCGGCGTGGGGCTGACCGAGCCGACACCGTCCTGGGGCGTCACCATCGCCGCCGCCCAGACCTACTACCGAGCCGTGCCGCTCTACCTGTGGCTGCCGGTCCTCGGCATCACGATCCTGGTGCTCGTCCTGAGCCTCCTCGGAGACGCCGTCCGCGACGCCTTCGACCCCAAGACCCGTCGCTGACGGTGTCATCCAGCAAGTAACTGAGAGGAGTGAGAGGTCGTGAGGAAACTAACGGCTATCGTCGCGGTGGCCGCCCTGGCCACCTTGAGCGTGACTGCCTGTGGCGACTCCAAGTCCAAGGACGGAAACTCGCAGGACAAGTCCGAAATCGCCCAGGACCAGATGGCGGCCGATCCGAACGCCAAGGGGCCCGCCCCGGAGGTTCCGGGGGCGCGCAAGGGCGGGACGCTGACGGTCTACTCGCAGTCGACGCCGAACACGTTCGACCCGACCGACATCTACTACACCGACTCGAACGAGATCGGCAAGCTGCTGTTCCGTACGCCCACGCAGTTCATCATCCGCAAGGGCATGCCGGTGCTGGTGCCGGACCTGACCGACCTCGGGACGGTCTCCGACGACAAGCTGACGTGGACGTTCAAGATGCTGTCCGGCATCAAGTACGCCGACGGCACGGACGTCAAGGTCGAGGACATCGCGTACGCGATCAAGCGTTCGTTCGCCCACGACGTGTTCATCAACGGGCCGACGTACCAGACCGACTACTTCAAGGACGCCGACAAGTACAAGGGCCCGTACGTCTCCGGTGAAAACTACGCCGGTGTCGAGACTCCGGACGCCAACACCCTGGTGATCCACCTCGACAAGCCCTTCGCCGACCTGCCGTTCTACATGACCTTCTCGATGTTCACGCCGATCCCGCAGGCGAAGGACAACCGGCAGGACTACAAGAACAACCCGATGGCGACCGGCCCCTACCAGTTCGACGCCTTCACCCCGGGCACGGAGCTCAAGCTCAAGAAGAACACCTACTGGGACGCCAACACCGACCCGGCGCGCCACCAGTACGTCGACGCCTGGGACTTCAAGTGGGGCCAGGACGACGTCAAGACCCAGCAGCAGGTCCTCAACAGCGCCGGCCCGGACGCCAGCGCCATCAACTACGCGAACATTGACTCGTCGCTGATCCCGCAGCTGACCGGCGACAAGATGAACCAGCTGGTCCGGGGTGCCAGCCCGTGCACCATCGTGTACCAGATGGACACCCGCAAGATCCCGCTGGAGGTCCGCAAGGCGATCGCCAAGGCCTGGCCGTACGACCAGATCTGGAAGGCCGCCGGCCTCAACGACTACATCGCCGAGCCGGCCACCACGATCCTGCCGCCGAGTGTGCCGGGCTACAACAAGTACACCCCGGCGCCCGACCTGAACGGTACCGGTACGGGCGACCCGGCCGCGGCCAAGAAGATGCTCGAGGACGCGGGCAAGCTCGGCTTCGAGGTGAGCTGGTACTACGACAACACCAAGCCGATCCCGCAGCAGGTCACGCAGATCCGGTCGGACGCGCTGAAGGCGGCCGGCTTCACGCCGAAGCCGATCGGTGTTGCCACCGCCGACCTGCGCTCCAAGGCCAACGACTACAACGCGCCGGTCAACATGGGTCAGGCGCCCGGCGGCTGGTGCTCGGACTGGCCGACCGGTGGTAGCTGGTTCCCGGTCCTGTTCCGCAGCCAGAGCCTCAAGGACAACCTGAGCTGGGGCATGATGAGCGACCCGGCGCTCGACGCCGAGATCGACGCCGTCGGGGCCCTGCCCGCCGCGGATGCCGCGGCCAAGTGGGGCGAGCTCGACAAGAAGATCATGGACATGTACGTGGCGATCCCCCGCTACTACGACAAGATGGCCATCCTGTTCGGCACCAACGTCGGTGGCGGTGAGGGCGACGGCACGGTCGGTATGCCGTTCCTGCCGAACCTGTTCCTCAAGAGCTAGCTGGTGATTGAGTCGCTCCCGGCCGATGCGGATCGGCCGGGAGCGGCCCACAGCGCGGCACTTTCCGTCATCTGCGAGTCTTTCCCGCTCGGACCGCGGTCCGACGTCAGCGTGAGTTTGTGAGGAGCCCGGCCGTGCTGAGCTATATCCTGCGTCGGATCGCTACCGCGATCTCCGTGATCGTCGTGACGATGGTGGCCAGCTTCGGGCTCTTCTTCCTCGCGCCCACCGATCCGGCGGGCGCCATGTGCGGCCGCAACTGCACCCCGGAGCGGATCGCGGACATCACCAGGAGTCTCGGGCTCGACGAACCGTTCCTCCCGCAGGTCACCAAATACATGAAGGGCGTCGTCGTCGGCCGCACCTTCACCTCCGGTGGCACCACCGTCGAATGCTCGGCCCCCTGCCTGGGCTACTCCTACCAGCTCGGCCAGCCGGTCACGAAGCTGATCGGCAACGCACTTCCGGTGACCTTCTCCATCGTCATCGGCGGCGCGGTGGTCTATCTGTTCATCGGCGTGCTCGCCGGGACGGTCGCGGCGAGGCTGCGCGGCACCTCGGTGGACCGGCTGGCCGTCGGCGCGTCGTTGGGGATCAGTTCGGTCCCGTACTTCGTCGTGGCGCTGCTGGCGGCCCTGTACCTGGCCGGGACTTTCCTGCCGAGATCCGAGTACACCCCGTTCTTCGACAATCCCTTCGCCTGGGCGTCCGGGCTGGTCGCCGCATGGCTC
This sequence comes from Micromonospora sp. NPDC048999, assembly GCF_040649295.1. Taxonomy (NCBI): domain Bacteria; kingdom Bacillati; phylum Actinomycetota; class Actinomycetes; order Micromonosporales; family Micromonosporaceae; genus Micromonospora; species Micromonospora sp. NPDC048999. The sequence continues at coordinate 121,825 of NZ_JBEZFI010000004.1, forward strand.
ATCCTGGGCCTCACCAACGCCGCCGGATACACGCGTTATGCGCGGGCGTCGATGATCGAGTCGCTCGGTGAGGACTACGTGCGGACGGCGCGGGCCAAGGGCATCAGTGAGCGCCGGGTCGTCTACCGGCACGGGCTGCGGGCGGCGATCACACCGATCGCGACGATCTTCGGGCTCGACCTCGCGTTCCAGCTGACCGGAGCGATCTTCACCGAGGCGATCTTCGGCCTGCCGGGGCTCGGCGTGCTGACGCTACGGGCCTTCTCCTTCTTCGACCTGCCGGTGCTCATGGGCGCCGTCCTGGTCGGCGCCGTCGCCCTGGTCGTCATGAACCTGGTCGTCGACATCGTTTACACCATTCTCGATCCTCGGGTGAGGCTTGGATGATCCACACAGGGCGCGCGTGGCGGCACGCGTTCGGCACAGCGACCGGGACTTTCGAGACGAGGCGACAGCATGGCTGAGGAGATCGTGGGAGCCCGCGTTCCGGCGGCTCGCGAAGCCGCCGATGACGCCGCCGGCACCTCGGCCGGGCCCGAGACCATCGGCCGCACCCGGCGTGCTCGGGGCCGATCGGACGATGAGCCGTTCCTGTCCGTACGGGACCTCACCGTCACCTTCCCGACGTCCGACGGCCCGGTGCACGCCGTCCAGGGGCTCAGCTATTCGGTGCCGCTGGGTCGGACGGTGGCCATCGTCGGTGAGTCCGGCTCCGGCAAGAGCGTGTCGAGCATGGCGATCATGGGTCTACATGATCCCAAGAGCACTCGGGTGACCGGCTCGATCAACCTGGGCGGCATCGAGATCGTCGGCATGAGCCAGGAGGGGCTGCGACGCCACCGCGGCGCCGACGCCGCGATGATCTTCCAGGATCCGCAGTCCTCGCTGCACCCGTTCTTCACCGTGGGCAACCAGATCATGGAGGCCTACCGGGAGCACAACAACGTGTCCAAGCGCGCCGCGCGGGAGCGGGCGGTCGAGATGCTGGGCATGGTCGGCATCCCGAGCCCCCGGCGCCGGTTGGACGACTTCCCCCACCAGTTCTCGGGCGGGATGCGCCAGCGCGTCATGATCGCGATGGCACTGGTGAACAACCCCAAACTCCTCATCGCCGACGAGCCGACGACCGCCCTCGACGTCACGGTGCAGGCGCAGATTCTCGACCTCATCATGGATCTGCAGCAGGAGTTCGGGTCCGCGGTGCTGTTCATCACCCACGACCTCGGTGTCGTGGCGGAGATCGCCGACGACATCCTCGTCATGTACGGCGGCAGATGCGTCGAGTACGGCCCGGTGAACTCGATCCTCGGAGCGCCGGTGCACCCGTACACCTGGGGGCTGCTCGGCAGCATCCCGGCGGTGTCCGGGGCGTCGGCCCGGCTGCGCCCCATCCCCGGCACGCCGCCGAGCCTGCTCGCGCTCCCCAAGGGCTGCTCGTTCCACCCGCGTTGCGAGTACGTCTCGCGCGTTCCGAACGCGGCCTGCCGGGAGGAGTTGCCGGAGTTGAGGCCGCGCACCGCAGATGTTGAACGGCTGTCCCGATGCCACCTCTACCAACCTGACCAGCTCTTCGAGGCCGAGGTTCTGCCTCGGCTGCCATGAGGGAAGCGCGATGACCACGACTGCCACCGAGCCCGTAACGCCCCCGGCCCGCGCCCGCATCCCGGCCGTGCCGGGCGCCCCGTTGCTGGAGCTCAAGGACCTCGTCATGCACTTCCCCATTCGCGGCGGTGGCCTGCTGCGGCGTAGGTCGAGCGCGGTGCAGGCGGTCAACGGCATCTCGCTGACCCTGCGCGAAGGGGAGACCCTCGGCCTGGTCGGTGAGTCCGGCTGCGGCAAGACGACCACCGGCCGGCTGATCACGCGGCTGCTGCAGCCGACGAGCGGACAGATCCTCTACCAGGGGGTCGACATCGCCCATATGGACGAGCGGCAGCTGCGCCCGTACCGGCGGGAGATCCAGCTGATCTTCCAGGATCCGTACTCGTCGCTCAACCCGCGTCATACGGTCGGCACGATCGTGGGTACGGCCCTTCGAGTGCACGACATCGTGCCCAAGGGGAAGGAGATCCCCCGGGTCCAGGAGTTGCTCGAGGTGGTGGGGCTCAACCCCGAGCACTACAACCGTTACCCGCACGAGTTCTCCGGCGGTCAGCGGCAGCGCATCGGCATCGCCCGGGCGCTGGCGGCCCGGCCGCGCGTGATCGTCGCCGACGAACCGGTCAGTGCGCTCGACGTCTCCATCCAGGCGCAGGTCATGAACCTCCTTGAGGATCTGCGCAAGGAGTTCGGCATCGCATTCATCTTCGTCGCCCACGATCTCGGCGTCGTGCGGCACTTCTGCGACCGGGTCGCCGTGATGTATCTCGGCCAGATCACCGAGATCGGCCCACGCGAATCGGTCTACACCGCGCCGCGGCACCCGTACACCCAGGCCTTGCTCTCCGCCGTGCCGGACCTCGCCCTGGTACGCGGGACACCGCCGAAGCAACGCATTCGGCTCGCCGGGGATGTGCCCAGCCCGGTCGATCCGCCCTCGGGTTGCCGGTTCCGCACCCGGTGCTGGAAGGCGGCGGAGATCTGCGCCACCACTGCGCCACCACTGGAGGAGAAAGCGGCGGGGCAGTTCGTGGCATGCCATTTCGCGGCCCCGCCGACGGCCTCGCTCGTGGCGGAAATCGGCGACGACGCGTGAACTCGGCAGGGCCGCGTTCACGCGTACCGGTGCGCTCGACACCGTTACCGTGAGCGGATGACGGACGACGAGCCGGTGGGCATCCGCGCGGCGGGCGGGGTCGTCTGGCGCCCCGGGGCCGGTGGCGTCGAGGTCTGTCTCGTGCACCGGCCCAGGTACGACGACTGGTCGCTGCCCAAGGGCAAGCTGGACGCCGGGGAACACCCGCTGCGGGCCGCCGTCCGCGAGGTCGCCGAGGAAACCGACGTACGGGCCGTGCCGCAGGTGCGCCTGCCCACGGTCCGCTACCGCAGCGAGGGGCGGCCGAAGGCGGTCGACCACTGGTCGATGCGGGCCGTCGCGAGCGGCGGATTCCAGCCGGGCACCGAGGTCGACGAGGTGCGCTGGTTCGGGGTCGACGAGGCGGCACGCCGGGTCAGCTACCCGCACGACGCCGAGGTGATCGTCGCGTTCGCGGCGCTGCCGCCGGTCACCAACACCGTGCTGCTGCTCCGGCACGCGCACGCCGGCAGGCGGGGCACCTGGGCCGGCCCGGACACCGGCCGGCCGCTGGACGCGCAGGGCTGGGCCCAGGCGCGGGCGCTGGCCGAGCTGGTGGCCGTGGTCCGTCCGGTACGACTGCTCGCCGCCTCGGCCCGCCGCTGCGTGCAGACCCTCGATCCGGCGGCCGCGCTGCTGGACCTGCCGATCGAGGTGACCGGCGACCTGGACGAGCCGAAGCCCGGCCAGCAGCCGGACGAGTGCGTCCTCGCCGCAGCGACCTGCCTCACCGCCCTGGCCGCCGCCGGCGACCCGGTCGCGGTGTGCAGCCAGGGCAAGGTGATGCCGGGCCTGCTGGAACGTCTCACCGGCCGGGCGGACGACTTCACCACCCCCAAGGGCGGCGGTTGGCTGCTCGCCTTCGCCAACGACCACCTACTCGCCGCCGACCGCCTGTAAGGAGGGGCCGGGCGAGCGCTGCGGCGGGTCAACGCGTACCCACGAAAAGGGCGCCCACCGCAGACGGTGGGCGCCCTTTTCGGCGGTGCGGTCAACGCCGCGTGGTGCTCTTCCGGGCCGGTGCCTTCTTCGCGGGCGCCTTCTTGGCGGCGGTGGTCTTCTTCGCCGCCGTGGTCTTCTTGGCCGCGGTGGTCTTCTTCGCCGCCGTGGCCTTCTTCGCCGGCGCGGTCTTCTTCGCCGCCGTGACCTTCTTCGCCGGCGCGGCCTTCTTGGCGGCAGTGACCTTCTTGGCGGCCGTGGTCTTCTTCGCGGCCGGGGCCTTCTTCGCCGCGGCGGTGGTCGTGGCGGCCTTCGCCGCCGTGGTCTTCTTGGCGGCGCCGGCCGCGGTGGTCTTCTTCGCCGCGGCCGCCTTGGCCCCGGCCGCCTTCGTGCCGGCGGCGGCCTTGGCGGCGGCTGCGGTGATCTTCTTGGCGGCGGCGGTGTTCTTCGCCACCTTGCCGTTGGCCACCATCTCCTTGAAACCAGCGCCTGGGCGGAAGGTCGGGACGGAGGTCTTCTTGACCTTCACCGCCTCGCCTGTCCGCGGGTTGCGCGCTGTTCGGGCACCCCGGACGCGCTTTTCGAACGCTCCGAATCCGGTGATCGCCACCTTCTCGCCCTTGGTGACCGCCGCCTGGACCTCAGCGAGGACCGCGTCGAGCGCGGCCGTCGCCGTCTTCCGGTCCCCCAGGCGAACGGCGAGCGCCTCGATGAGCTCGGCCTTGTTCACGACTTCCTCCCGATTGTGCAACTGACTACGCGAGCCATTCTGCGCGCACGGTATGCCCTGTGATGCCGGGATACAAACATTCGGTGGAAAAAAGGCGTTGTGTCGTAACGGATTCGCCCCCACCGGCCGGGCCGGTGGGGGCGAAAAGCTATCTGCGGTCAGGCGACCGACGGCAGAAACGCCGGCCGGGACCGCTCGTACGCGCCGATCTCGGCCGCGTGCCGGAGGGTGAGTCCAATGTCATCCAAGCCCTCCATCAGCCGCCAACGGCTGTGGTCGTCCAGCGGGAAGGCCCAGGTGGCATCCCCGGCGCGGACCTGGCGGGCGGCGAGGTCGACCGTGATCGGGGTGGTGGGGTCGGAATCCACCAGATCCCAGAGTTCCTCCACGGCCTGCAATTCCAGCTCGACCGGAAGGAGACCTTCCTTGAGCGCGTTGCCGCGGAAGATGTCGCCGAAGCGGGGCGAGATGACGGCCCGGAAGCCCCAGTCCCGCAGCGCCCAGACGGCGTGCTCGCGGGAGGAACCCGTACCAAACTCGGGGCCGGCGATGAGAATCGAGGCTCCCAAATGGGTGGGGTCGTTGAGAACGAATGACGGATCCTCCCGCCACGCGCTGAAGAGCCCATCGGCGAACCCGGTCCTGGTCACCCGCTTGAGGTACACGGCGGGGATGATCTGGTCGGTGTCCACGTTGGATCGCCGCAGCGGCACTGCGGTGCCGGTGTGGGTGTTGAACTTGTCCATCTCTCGGCTGCCCTTCTACAGGTCGGCGGGGGCGGCCAGCCGGCCGACCACGGCGGTGGCGGCGGCGACCGGCGGGGACACCAGGTGGGTACGCCCGCCCCGGCCCTGGCGGCCCTCGAAGTTGCGGTTGGAGGTCGAGGCCGAGCGCTGGCCCGGCGAGAGGGTGTCCGGGTTCATCCCGAGGCACATGGAGCAGCCGGCGAAGCGCCACTCGGCGCCGGCGTCGGCGAAGACCTTGTCCAGCCCCTCCGCCTCGGCCGCCTCGCGGACCGCGGCGGACCCGGGCACCACCAGCATGCGTACGCCGTCGGCCACCTGACGCCCGCGCAGCACGTCAGCGGCGGCGCGGAGGTCCTCCAACCGGCCGTTTGTGCAGGAGCCGACGAAAACCACGTCGACGGCCAGGTCGCGCAGCGGGGTGCCGGGCGTGAGGTCCATGTATTCAAGCGCCCGGCGGGCGGCGGCCCGCTCCGGCTCGGCGACGAAGTCCTCCGGGTTCGGCACCGCCGAGCCCAACGGCGCGCCCTGGCCGGGGTTGGTGCCCCAGGTGACGAACGGGGTGACCCGGCTGGCGTCCAGGGTCACCTCCGCGTCGAAGGTCGCCCCCTCGTCGGTGGGCAGCGTCTTCCAGTACGCCACCGCGGCGTCCCAGTCGGCCCCCTGTGGCGCGTTCGGCCGCCCCTTCAGGTACGCGAAGGTGGTCTCGTCCGGCGCGATCATGCCGGCCTTGGCGCCCCACTCGATGGACATGTTGGCGATGGTCATCCGGCCTTCCATGGAGAGGTCACGGATCGCCTCGCCCCGGTACTCCACGATGTGGCCTCGCCCGCCGCCGGTGCCCACCTGCGCGATCAGCGCCAGCACCAGGTCCTTTGCGGTGACGCCCGGGGTGAGCCGGCCGGTGACGTTGACCGCCATGGTCTTCGGTCGGGCCTGCGGCAGCGTCTGGGTGGCCAGCACGTGCTCCACCTCGCTGGTGCCGATGCCGAAGGCGAGCGCGCCGAACGCGCCGTGGGTGGCGGTGTGCGAGTCGCCGCAGACGATCGTCAGGCCCGGCTGGGTGAGGCCCAACTGCGGGCCGATGACGTGCACGATGCCCTGGTTCTCGTCGCCCAGCGGGTGCAGCCGCACACCGAACTCGGCACAGTTGCGGCGCAGCGTCTCGATCTGGGTGCGGGAGGTGGGGTCCGCGATGGTCAGCAGGTCGCCACGCCGGGACCGGAAGGCCGGATTGTCGTACCCGGTCGGGGTGTTGTGGTCCTCGGTCGCGATCGTCAGGTCGGTACGCCGGACCCGGCGCCCGGCCAGGCGCAGCCCGTCGAACGCCTGCGGGCTGGTGACCTCGTGGAGCAGGTGCAGGTCGATGAAGAGCAGGTCCGGCTCGCCGGCGGCGGAGCGAACGACGTGCGCGTCCCAGACCTTCTCGGCCAGGGTCCTCGGTTGAGTGACTCCCACCATCTGGACATCCTAAATTCTGGGAGGTAAATTTCGGCTTGTGGGACACAGTATGAGCGGTGTCGGCGTTCTCGACAAGGCGGTGGTCATCCTGGCCGCCTGTGTCGACGGCGCCAGCCTGGCCGAGCTCGTTGAACGCACCAAGCTGCCGCGGGCCACCGCGCACCGGTTGGCACAGGCGCTGGAAATCCATCGGATGCTGGTCCGGGACACCCAGGGGCGCTGGCGCCCGGGCCCCCGGCTCGGCGAACTGGCCAACGCCGCGCCGGACGTGCTGCTGACCGCGGCCGAGCCACTGCTCTCCGCGCTGCGCGACGCCACCGGCGAGAGCGCCCAGCTCTATCTGCGCCGCGCCGACGAGCGCATCTGCGTGGCCGCCGCCGAGCGGGCCAGCGGCCTGCGGGACACCGTGCCGGTCGGTTCGGTGCTGCCCATGACGGCCGGTTCCGCAGCCCAGATCCTGCTCGCCTGGGAGCCGCCGGAGGCGGTCATGCCGCTGCTGCCCCGTTCGAAGTTCACCGGCCGCACCCTGGCCGAGGTGCGCCGCCGTGGCTGGGCACAGAGCGTGGCCGAGCGCGAGGCGGGCGTGGCGAGCGTCTCAGCTCCGATCCGTGACCGCACCGGCCGGGTGATCGCGGCGATCAGCATCTCCGGCCCGATCGAACGCGTCGGCCGCCGCCCCGGCGAACGCCACGCCATGGCCGTCGTCCGCGCCGGCCAACGCCTCTCCGGCCTCTAACCTCCCACCCCGTTTGATCATGAGGTTGGCGGCCGTTCGAGAGCCTGGCACGCCGCTAACCTCATGATCAACGACATTGGGGACCGGGCGGGCGGGAAACGGAATCGGCCCGGTCTCGCGGAGCGAGACCGGGCCGATCAGCGTGGTAGCCCCGACCGGATTCGAACCGGCGCTACCGCCTTGAGAGGGCGGCGTCCTGGGCCGCTAGACGACGGGGCCAGGCACTTTCCTGCTTCACCGCCCTGGCGAGCGGTGCGGGAAGTAGTCTAGCGGCACCGCCCGAGGCGCCCAACGGCGGGGGCGGCACCGCCCGAGGCGCCCAACGGCGGGGGCGGCACCGCCCGAGGCGCCAAACGGCGGGGGCGGCACCGACCGGGGCGTTGGCGGTCGCGGTCGCCACTGCTCCTCGATCAACCCGATGTACGGCAAGTGGTGGTCTCCGTCGGCGAGAAGACCACGTTTTGCCGCACACCGCGTTGATCATGGTCGCCCGGAGCGAAACAACGGGCCGAGATACGGAACAGCCCGCCCCACCGAAGGCGGGACGGGCTGTATGCGATGTAGCCCCGACCGGATTCGAACCGGCGCTACCGCCTTGAGAGGGCGGCGTCCTGGGCCGCTAGACGACGGGGCCAGAACCAATGTGCTCCCTTGCCCGGAGGCGAGGAAGCTGCACTCTATCAGAGATCACCTGCCGCCCCTCCGAAGAGGGGCGGAGCGGAACTCCACCAGAATCCAGCGTCCCGGGATTCTCGCGAATCCGCGGTTGCGCTGGGGTACCAGGACTCGAACCTAGACTAACTGAACCAGAATCAGTCGGGCTGCCAATTACCCCATACCCCATTGGCCCCTTGCGGTGCCGGGAATGAACTTTACCCTCCCGGTGCCGACAGGCCAAATCCAACCCCTCGCACCACCCCTGACCAGCGGAAACGAGACGTCGGACGCATCAGGCGACCGGGACCACCGGGTTGGTGAGCTCGCCGATCCCCTCGATCCGCACGGTGACCGTATCCCCGTCGGTGAGCGGACTAACCCCGGCCGGGGTGCCGGTCAGCACCACGTCCCCCGGAAGCAGCGTCATCACGTGGGAGATGTACGACACCAGGGCCGGCACGTCGAAAACCATGTCCTTGGTCCGGCCGAGCTGGCGTACCTCCATCTCCTCCGGGTTGCGACCCACCTCACACCGGATCTCCAGATCGGTGACGTCCAGCCCCGTGGTGATCCACGGACCAAGCGGGCAGAACGAGTCGAAGCCCTTGGCACGGGTCCACTGCCCATCGGAGCGTTGCAGGTCCCGAGCGGTGACGTCGTTGGCGCAGGTGTAGCCGAAGATGGCCCGCTCGGCGGCGGCCCGGTCGGCGCGCCGCGCGCCCGGAGCACCGATCACCACGGCCAACTCCGCCTCGTGCTCCACCTGCTTGGAGAAGATCGGCAGGCGGATCGCGTCCCGTGGGCCGATCACCGACGTGGACGGTTTGAGGAAGAGCAACGGTTCCTTGGGCACCTCGCTGCCGTGTTCGGCGGCGTGCTCGGCGTAGTTGCGGCCGACGCAGACCACCTTGCTTGGCAGGATCGGCGAGAGCAGTCGGACGTCGGAGAGCGCCCAGCGGGCGCCGGAGAAGGTGACCTGCCCGAACGGGTGGCCGTCGATCTCGGCGATGGTCAGGCCCTGCGGCCCGGCCCCCGGCTCGCCCTCGACGACCCCGAACGACATTCCCTTGGCATGAGCGAAACGAGCGATACGCACCCGGCCAATCTATCGCCGCCACCGGCCCAACCACGCCCGACGCGGGCCACGCCACGTCAGCACCCGCCTGCGGACGCGCAGAGTACGCTGCCCCGCGCCGACCGGGGCGGGAATGTCGACTTCGTACCCGCACGGCGGGCCGGGGACCATAGCTTCGGGTCCGGGAGGTTCGGCCATGACTGCAACGAAGCGACACCACAGATCCCTGGCCCTGATCGTGAACTGTCTCGGGGTCATCGCCGCCGTACCGGCCCTGCCCGCCGCGGTGCCCCGGGCCACGGCCGCACCCGCGAACCCGGTGGCCGCGCAGGCCGCCCCGGTGGCCCGCGAAACATCCATCCCGACCGGCGCGCCGGCGGCCCCACCGGCGGTGCCGCCCGCGAAGCCGGCCCCGGTCCCGATGTCGAACCCGCCGGTAACGGTGGCGATGACCGCGGCCAACACCCCGGCGCCCGGCTACCAGATCCAGCTGCGCAACGGCGGGAACAGCGTGGTCGAGACGACCGTACGGCAGGAGCTGCCGGCCGGGTCGAAGGCGACCACGGTGACCGGCGGCGGCCGGGCCACCCCGGCGGCGGGCGCGTCCACCACTGGCGTGGTGACCTGGCAGCTGAAGCTGCCGCCGCACAGCACCACCACCCTGAACACCGCCCTCAGCACCACCACGCCCGGGCAGTCGGTGACCGCACCCGCCTGCGCGTACGGCACCGACGGCACCCGGCCGTACGACTGCGCCACGGCGACCTGGGCGGGCGCGGCGACACCCGGTACGCAGGTGGCGGCGGCGCCACCGGTGTGGCGGCGATTGCCGGTCCTGTTGGCCGCGCTGGCGGCGCTTCTGGTCGTCACCTTCGGCGTGCTCGCCTGGTGGTGGAGCCGCCGCCGGCGGCGCTCCGGGGCGGCGTCGGCCGGCACGGCGGTGACGGACGTCGGCGCCCCGGCGCTCGCCGGCGGAACGGCCGACCCGGCGCAACGCGGCACGGTCTATTCGCGCCCGGCGATGCCGGCACGGACCGGGCGACGGCGTACCCCGCCGGTGTGGTTGGTGATCCCGATCGCCGCGGTGGTGCTGGCCGGCGTGGTCCTCGCGGCGGCCTGGACGGCCACCCAGCGGGTCGCCGCGATCGACACCGGCAAGCAGCCGACCAGCGGCGCCTGGATGGGCCGGAGCGTGACCGGGGCGGTCGGTGTCCCGCTGCGCGAGACCGCGTTCGAGTTCACCGTCTACCGGGTGGCCTGCGGCGCCGGGACACTGCCATCGACCTCGGCGGGCGGCCGGCAGTGCCTGGCCACGGTGGGGGTGCGCAACCTCACGTCGGGCGAGCAGACCTGGCACGGGCAGCTGCAACGGGCGTACCTGCCCAACGGCAACTGGGTCGCCGCCGACGAGGACGCCACCCGGGTCGCCAACCTCGGGCGGGACATCTTCGCCCAGCCGGTCGCCGCGGGCAGCCGGGTGCTCCTTCCGCTGGTCTTCACGGTGCACGGCAGCGACCAGCCCAAGCAGTTGGAGCTACGGAGCGGCGTCTTCTCCGCCGGCGTCCGGGTGGACGTGCCCTGACCAGAGCGCGGGCGGCGGTCGTACCCTGGGGCCGTGACCGCCGCCCTCGTCCCCGCCACCGCGCTCGACGCGCCCGACTGGCAGGCCCGGCGGCGCGCCCACGAGCAGCGGTTGGACGCCTGGCTGACGCCGCACCTGGCCCGCCGGCGCAGCGGCGTGAAGCACCCGGTGGAGGACTTCCTCTTCACCTACTACTCGCACCGTCCGGCCCAGCTGCGCCGCTGGCATCCGGGTGCCGGGGTGGTGCTGCGTGACGCGGATCCGGCCGAGTTCGGCCGGGACTACCGCGCCACCGCCGCCGGGCTCACCCTCGACACCGATGGGGTACGCGCACAGCGCGCCGAGTCGATCGACTGGATCCGTACGCTGCTCGCGGCGACCGCCGGCCGCCCGGCCCACCTCGGCTGTTTCGGGATGCACGAGTGGGCGATGGTCTACCGGCAGACCCAGGACGAGGTACGCCACAACGCCTGGCCGCTGCGGCTCGGCCCGGAGGCCACCTCCGCCGTCGTCGAGGAGCGGGGCGTACGGTGCAGCCACTTCGACGCGTACCGGTTCTTCACCGCGCCGGCCCGGCCGCTGAACGTGCTCACCCCGGCCCGCGAGACCCAGCACGCGCTGGAGCAGCCGGGCTGCCTGCACGCCAACATGGACCTTTACAAGTGGGCGTACAAGCTCTCCCCGCTGGTGCCTTCGGAGCTGGTGGCGGACTGTTTCGCGCTGGCCCGGGAGATCCGCACCCTCGACATGCGGGCCTCGCCCTATGACCTGGCGGAGCTGGGCTACCCGCCGGTGCGGGTGGAGACCCCGGAGGGCCGGGCCGAATACGTCGCCGCTCAGCGTGGCTTCGCCGAGCGGGCCGCCCGCCTGCGGGCCCGGCTGCTCGCTGCCTCTTAATCAACTCCGTGTGCGGCATGTTGTGGTCACAAGCGGCTGCGAGACCACCTGTTGCCGCACACGGAGTTGATCGCCCCGAGCGAGCTCAGCTCACGGCGCAGCTCACCGTGGGTACGGAATTCGAGCCGGTGACGTCGGCCAAAAAGCCGAAGGCGGTCTGGGCGGCCGGGGCGAGCGCGCCGTTCCAGCTCACGTTCCGCGCGGTCACCTGGGCGCCGCTCTGGGTCAGGTCGGCGCTCCACGACTGGCTGATCCGTTGGCCGTTGGCGAAGGTGAAGCGGACGGTCCAGCCGGAGATCGACGCGGTGCCGGTGTTGCGGACGTTCACCTCACCCTGGAAGCCGCCTGGCCACTCGCCCACGATTCGGTAGTCGGCGGCGCAGCCTGTGCCGGGTTTCCCGGTCGACGTCGGCGTCGGCGTGGGGCTGGCGGTGGGCGACGTGGTGGGTTTGGGGCTGGCGGTGGGCGACGTGCTGGGCGTGGGGCTGCCGGTGGGCGACGTGGTGGGCGTCGGGGTGGTCCGGCGCAGGGCCGAGGTGAGCGCCGGGTACCAGCGATCGGACATCTTCTGGTCACCGGAGGCGCTCGGGTGCACCCCGTCGTACGTGTCGCTGGCGGTGTTGAACCCGGTCCACTGGTCGACGACCACCACCGGCGAGGCGGCCGTGGTCTTCCCCGCGGCCCAGCCGTCGATCGTGGCGTTGAGTGCGACGACCCGCTGGCCGCACTCCGGGCAACTGCTCGGGGCCATCGGGATGATCTTCGCGACGATGACCGTCATCGCCGGGTTGCTGGCCCGCATCTGGTCCACCAGCTTCGAGTACGCGGCCAGGATGGTCGCCGGCGCGATGTTGCTCCAGACGTCGTTGGTGCCGAAGTGCATCAGCACGATGTCCGGGCGGGTGGCGGAGAGCCAGCCGGGCAGCAGGTTCTGGTTGGCCACATTGGTCACCAGATAGCCGCCGTGGCCCTCGTTGTCCCCGTCGTACGGAACGCCACACCCTTGCGGGCCGAGGGTGCCGACGAAGTCGATGTCGGTGTAGCCGGTGGACTGGAGGCGGTTCCAGAGCAGCGCCCGCCAGCAGCCCGGCGAGCCGGTGATCGAGTCACCGAGCGGCATGATGCGTACCGGGGTGGTGGCAGCGGTGGCCGGAGGCGCCGTCGAGACGACGGCCAGCCCGACGGCGAGGACGGGAACGAGGGCGGCGACCGCGATCAGCGCGGCGCGCAGAGGTGCACGGAGCATGATGAGGGGACTCCTGTCACGTGACGTGGTGGTCGGTGACGGCCCTTGCTCCCGCGTACATTGAAGCGGTTCGACGGCTCCAAACTCAACCCCGGTCCCGCTTGCCGGACTCCGGGTGGCCCCGGTGCGCGGCCCACTCCGCGGCGAGGATCGACATGACGGAGGCGTCGACCCAGTGATCGCCGTCGCGGAGCACCTGGCGCAGCGTCCCCTCGGCGACGAAGCCGACCTTCTCGTAAACCCGCCGGGCGCGCGGGTTGAAGGCGAACACCTCCAACGAGATCCGGTGCAGGTCGAGCTGCTCGAAGCCGTACCCGACGATCAGCCGGACCGCCTCGGTGCCGAGCCCCCGGTCGCGGCCGGCGGGGCCGATCAGCGTACGGAAGTTGCAGCTGCGGTTGTGGCCGTCCCATTCGTTGAGGACCACCTCGCCCACGCAGGCCCCGGTCGCCCTGTCCACCACCGCCAGGTCGAGCCGGTCGGTCTGGCTGTTGCGGGTGCCGTACCAGGCCCGGAGCCGACCGAGGTCGAACGCCTCGCCCGGCGGGCTGCCGGTGAACCGGGCCACCTCCGGATCGGACGCGATGGCTTGAAAGGCGGCGATGTCGTCGTCGACGAACGGGCGCAGCACGACCCGGTCGCCGGTGAGGGTGGGCTTGACGGAGAAGTCAGCGGGCATGCGGCGGATTCTGGGCAGCGCCCCGCTCGGCCACAAACCGTTTCCGGCGCGGCCGGTCAGTCGCCGTCCACCCGGCGATCGCGTTTGCGCTGGGACTGGCGTTTCTTCTCGGCGAGGCGGCGTTCCTTCGCCGCCCGGGACGGGCGGGTCGGGCGGCGGGGTTTCGGCGGCGGGGCGACCGCCTCGCGCAGCAGGGCGACCAGCCGGTCGCGGGCGGCCTCCCGGTTGGCCAGTTGCGCCCGGTGCTCGCTGGCGGCCACGGTCAGCACGCCGTCGACCAGCCGGCCGGCGAGCCGCTCCAACGCGCGGGCGCGCAGCGGCTCGGGCACGCTCGGCGAACCGGCCAGGTCGAAGCTGAGCTCCACCCGGCTGTCGGCCGTGTTGACGCCCTGCCCACCCGGACCGGACGAGCGGGAGAAACGTTCCCGCAGCTCGCCTTCGGGCACCACGATCCGGTCGGTCACCCGCAGTCCGTCGTCCACCCGGTGAGGCTAACGCCCCATCGGATGACTCGGGGTGGGTGTCGAGGTCGGGGTGGGCGCGGGAACCGTCCGCTCATCGTCCGACCCGACCGCCGCGTACGCGGCCGCGCCGACGAGCAGCAGGGCGATCACGCCCACCTTGGTGATGACCGTACGGGTTGCCAGCCAGGCGGTCCGCCGGGCGCCGGGAACGGTGTTCCGGGCGGTTCGGTAGTCCTTCCAGCCGCGCTTCGCGCGGGCGTACGCCGCGCCGATGCCGGTGCCGATGACCAGGCCCACCACGAGGAGGGCCGCGATGACAGCTTGCTCCACCCACGCCAGTATCCATACTCAGCGTAATATTTCCATGGCCCGATAGTCCCACGCCGGATATCCGACAGTTCACCCGATCCTGCCGAATGTTTCGGTATACCGGCGCAGGTCAGGGCCGGTCAGCCACCCCGACCGATGATCGTGTCGGCGGTCTGCTGCACCTGGTCGATCGGGATCGCGAACCCGATGCCGATCGAGCCGTTGCCGTCGATCGTGGCGATGGCCGTGTTCACGCCGACCACCTCGCCCCGCGCGTTGACCAGCGGGCCGCCCGAGTTGCCCGGGTTGATCGACGCGTCGGTCTGCACCGCGGTGTGCCGACCGTTGCCGATCTTGACCTGCCGGTTGAGCGCGCTGACGATACCGGCGGTCACCGTGCCGGCCAGCCCGAGCGGGGAACCGACCGCGATCACCGGCTCGCCGACCCGGGTGGAGTTGGGCTTGGCCAACGGCAGCGGTGTCAGCCCGGCCGACGCGGGCACCTTGAGCACCGCCAGGTCGCTGCTCGACTCCCGCCCCACCACCTCGGCGTTGAACCGCCGGCCGTCGGAGGTCTCCACGGTCACCGGGCCGGAGCCGCCCTTGGCCAGAATGTGGTCGTTGGTGACGATGTGCTGCTCACGGTCGATGGCGAAGCCCGAGCCGCTGGCCGACGACGCAGACGAACCGCCGACCATCACCGAGACCACCCCGGGCACGGTCTTCTCGGCGGCGGTGACCAGCTCGGCCGGCACCGGTGCGGCGGAAGCCGCGGCGGGCCCGGCCGCGTCGTGGCCGGCCACCCAACTGCCGGCCGCCGCCCCGGAGAGCGTGGCGAGGGCCACCACCGCCAGCGCGCTGAGCAGCCGGCCGCGCCAGCTCGGTCGCCCCGGGCCTCCCTCCGATCCGGGTGCCGCCCAGTGCCCGCGCCGGTCCGGATCCAGCTCGGGCGAGACGAACCACGGGCCGCGCGGCTCGCCGAGTCCGGTCTGCACTGCCATACCTGGCTCCTCACGTGTCGTGCCGACATGCCGGGTGAGTGGTGCGGATCAGGGCAGCCGGGAGAACCACCGCAGGGATCCGGCGGCCGCACCCATGGCGAACACCAGTCCCATGCCGATGAAGCGGGCCGAGATGTCCTGCCGTTCCTTGCGGTAGCCGACCGACGTGCCGATGTCCTCGTAGACGGCGCGCAGCTCGGAGCTGCTGGCCGCCTCGTGGAAGCGGCCCCCGGTCTCCTCGGCCACCGCCTTGAGGGTCTGCCCGTCTACCGGCACCTGGATGGCTCGCCCGCCGCGGTCGACGAAGCCCGACGGGGTGCCGAACGAGATGGCGTGCACCGGGATCTTGGCCGCCAAGGCCTGTGCGGCGGCCTCCATCGGGTCCATCCCGGAGGTGTTCGCGCCGTCGGAGAGGATGATGATCCGGGCCGGCGGCGGGTCCTTGGCGGCCTTGGCGTCCAGGCTCTTCACCGCGCCCAGGCAGGTGCTGATCGCCTCCCCGATGGCGGTGCCCTGGACGCCGGTGATCCCGTCGGCGAGCCGCCCGATCCCCTCGTGCAGGGCGTCCCGGTCGGTGCCCGGCGGGACCAGCACCGCCGCGCTGCCGGCGAAGGCGACCAGCCCGACATTGAACTCCTTCGGCAGGCCGTCGGCGAACCGGCGGGCGGCTTGCTTGGCGGCGGTCATCCGGTCCGGCTCGACGTCGGTGGCGAGCATCGAGGTGGAGACGTCCACCGCCAACATCACGGTGGCACGCTCCCGGGGCACCCGTACCTCGGCGCTGGGCCGGGCGAAGCCGACCACCAGCAGCGCGAGCATGGCGAGAAAGAGGCCCGCCGGCACGTGCCGACGCCAGGCCGGTCGGCGCGGCGCGACCCGGTCCAGCAGGCGCAGGTTGGTGAAGCGGAGCGCGTACCGGCTCTGCCGGCGCTGCATCGCCAGGTAGCCGACGACGAGGGCGGCGACGCCGAGCAGGAGCCAGAGTCGGGCGGGCGACTGCCAGGTCATGCGGCGCCTCCCCGGGCCGGGGCGGGCGCGGTGGCCAGCCGGCGCTGGTGGTGCACGTGCCGCACGATGTCGGCGGTCCAGTCCCGGTCGGTCCGCAGCGCCAGGTGGGTCGCCCCGGCCCGGCGCAGCGCCTGGCGTACCTGGTCGCGTTCGGCGGCAGCGGCTTCGGCGTACCGCGTGCGCAGGTGCCGGTCGCCGGTCCACACCTCGCGGCGCCGCCCGGTCTCCGGGTCGACCAGGGTGACCAGGCCGACGTCCGGGAGCTCCAACTCGCGCGGGTCGGTCACCTCCACCGCGAGCACCTGGTGCCGGACGGCGAGCCGGCGCAACTCCGCCTCCCAGGGCGGGGCGGCGTCCCGATCGTCCGGCAGCCCGTCCAGGAAGTCGGAGACGACCACCACCAGACCGCGCCGGGTGGCCACCCGCCCGACGCCCGCCAGCCCGTCGACCAGGGCCGGCAGGGCTTCCGCTCGCGGCACGGCGTCAACCGCGCCGAACCGGGGTGCGCCGAGCAGGGCGCGCAGCAGCCCGAGCAGGTGGGTCCGCCCGCTGCGGGCCGGAAACCGGCGTACGCCGTCTGGAGCGAGCACCTGTGCGCCGAGGCGGTTGCCGACGCCCGCGGTGAGGAACCCGACCGCCGCCACGGCGGCCACCGCGAGTTCGCGCTTGTCCAGCGTGGCGGTGCCGTACTCCATGCTGGGGCTGGCATCGACCAGCAGCCAGGTGGTCAGCTCCCGATCGGCGTCGACCTCGCGGACGTGCGGCACGGTGGTCCGGGCGGTGACCGCCCAGTCCATCCGGCGTACCTCGTCCTCGCCAGGCCGGTACTCCCGGCTGCCGGCCATCTCGCTGCCCGGCCCGGGCAGCAGGCCGTGGTACTGGCCCTGCAGCAACCCGTTCAGCCGCCGGGTGACGGTCAGTTCGAGCCGGCGCAGCCGCTGGTCGGGGGCGAGATCCGCCAGACCGGGCCCGGGCGGGGTCGCGGTGGCCCGGCGCCTCATGCCGCCGCCAGGTCGGACGCCGTTTCGGGACGACCGGCGACGACCCGGGGCAGCGGCACCGCCTCGACCAGCCGGCGCACCACCGCGTCGGCGGACACTCCGTCGGCCACCGCGTCGAAGGAGAGCACCAGCCGGTGGGACAGCACGTCCACCGCCAGGTCCCGGACGTCCTCCGGGAGCACGTGGTCCCGGCCCCGGATCAGCGCCTGCGCGCGGGCTGCGGCGACCAGACCGAGGGTCGCTCGGGGGCTGGCCCCGTACGTCAGCAGGGGCGCGATGTCGGCCAGCCCGAACCGGCCGGGGTCCCGGCTCGCGAGGATGAGCCGGACGACGTACTCGGCGAGCGCGTGGTGGACGAAGACCTGACTGGCACGGCGCTGGAGTTCGCGCAGCCGGGCCGGGTCGAGCACCGGCCGGGGGGTGGGCCGATCGCAGCTCATGCGGTAGAGGATGGCCAGTTCGTCGGCGTCGCTCGGGTAGTCGACCACGACCTTCATGAGGAACCGGTCCCGCTGGGCCTCGGGGAGTTGGTAGACGCCCTCCGACTCGATCGGGTTCTGGGTGGCGAGCACCAGGAACGGCTCGGGGACCGGCCAGCTCCGGCCGCCGATGGAGACCTGCCGTTCGGCCATCGCCTCCAGCAGCGCCGACTGCACCTTGGCCGGCGCCCGGTTGATCTCGTCGGCCAGCAGCAGGTTGGCCATGACCGGACCCAGCTCGACGTCGAACGACTCGCTGGAGGCCCGGTAGATGCGGGTACCGACGATGTCCGAGGGGACCAGGTCGGGGGTGAACTGGATGCGGGAGAAGGTGCCGCCGACGACGGTGGCGAGGGTCTGCGCGGCGAGGGTCTTGGCCACGCCCGGCACGCCCTCCAGCAGGCAGTGCCCATCGGCGATCAGGGCGGTGAGCAGGCGTTCGACGAGGCGGTCCTGCCCCACGATCACGCGCTTGACCTCGAAGAGGGTCTGTTCCAGCTCGACGCCGCCGGCATCGGCGTCGGCAGGGCTGGGCACGCTGGTCAGGGTGTCCGAGATGTCCGTCACGGTGCTTGCTTCCCGTGCTGACCGTCGGACAAACGTCGGACTATCAATCCCTGCCAGGTCGTTTCCGGACGGGACCGGGACAACTCCCCGGCCGGGGAAGGCAACGGTACGAGCGGGTGCGGGCGGCGCAGTTCGCCGCAGACCGCACTGTCAGCGGGCGCGGGGGCCCCGGCCCCGGCGTACGGCCCGTACCGGACCTCGCGACGGGCCGCCGAACGGTACGTTGACGGCCGTGGCCACGACGACGGACGAGGTGCGGACCGGAGCCTGGACCCGCCGGATCGCGACGGCTGCGTGCTGGCTCAGCGTCGCGCCCGCGGCCGCCTGGGTGGGATTCCGGATGGTCGGGTCGGACCGGGGACCGCTGGTGCAGGCGGTCGCCTTCACGCCGTACGTCGCCGCCGGTTCTCTGCTGCCGCTGGGGCTGGCGCTCGCCCTGCGGCGGCGCGCGGCGGCGGTGGTCGCGGCGGCCGCGGCGCTGGCGCTGATCGGTGCGGTGGCGCCACGCGCGGTCGCCGGTGCGCAGCCGGCAGCCGACGGCCCGACGCTGCGGCTGCTCACCGCCAACCTGTTGTTGGGCGGCGCCGAGCCGGGCCGGCTGGTCGACCTGGTCCGCCGCCATCGGGTGGACGTGCTGGCCGTGCAGGAGTTCACCCCGGACATCGCGACCGAGCTGGACCGCCTCGGGCTGGCCGACCTGCTGCCCTACCGGATGCTGAACCCGGAGCCCGGCGCCACCGGCTCCGGGCTGTACGCGCGCTTCCCGCTGGCCGAGAGCGGAATCCGGCGCAACCAGGGTTTCGCCTTCACCCAGGCGTACGGGACGCTGGCGGTGCCGGGCGCGCCACCCGTGCGGGTGGAGTCGGTGCACCCGGCATCCCCGTACGCCGTCAGGGTGGTGCCGGAGTGGCGCACCGACCTGCGCGGGCAGCCGCCGGCCACGCCCCAGGGGCAGCTGAGCATCCTGGCGGGAGACTTCAACGCCACCCTCGACCACGCCCCGCTGCGGGACCTGATCGCCACCGGGTACGTCGACGCCGCCGACTCAGCCGGCGCCGGGCTCGCCGGCACCTGGGGCCCCTACGACAGCGACCTGATCCCGCCGGTCACCATCGACCACGTGCTGGTCGACCGGCGCATCGCGGTCCGCTCGGTGGCCGTGCACCCGCTGCCCGGCAGCGACCACCGGACCGTCTTCGCCGAGCTGCGCCTGCCGGCCGGCTGACGTGTCTACAGGGGCCCCTCCTTACACCCGGGCCCGGTCCAGGCCGTAGGTGAGGGCGTCGACGAGGGCGTGCCAGCTCGCCTCGACCACGTTCGGGTGGACGCCGACCGTGGTCCAGTCGCGGCCCGCGCCGGCCGTCTCCAGCAGCACCCGGGTCACCGCGCCGGTGCCGCTGCTGCCCTCCAGGATGCGGACCTTGTAGTCGGCCAGCTCGAAGTCACGCAGCTGCGGGTAGTGCCGGGCCAGCCCCGTCCGCAGCGCCTCGTCCAGGGCGTTGACCGGGCCGTTCCCCTCGGCGGTGGCGATCACCCGCTCGCCGCCTACCCGGATCTTGACGGTGGCCTCGGAGATCACCGTGCCGTCCTCGCGGTGCTCGACCAGCACCCGGTACGACTCCAGCGCGAACGGCCGGGGCACGGCCCGGCCCGGCAGCTCGGAGCGGACGAGCAGCTCGAACGAGGCGTCGGCGGCCTCGAACGACCAGCCGCCGGCCTCCAGCTCCTTGACCCGCTTGGTGACCGTGGACAGGGTCTCCGGATGGCCGGACAGGTCCAGGCCGAGCTCGCGGCTCTTGAGCTCGACGCTGGCCCGTCCGGCCATCTCGGTCACCAGGATCCGCATGTCGTTGCCCACCACCGACGGGTCCACGTGGTTGTAGAGCAACGGGTCGACCTTGATCGCGCTCGCGTGCAGCCCCGCCTTGTGGGCGAAGGCGGCGGCCCCGACGTAGGCCTGGTGGGTGTCGGGTGCGATGTTGGCGATCTCGGCGACGGCGTGCGAGACCCGCACCAGCTGTTCCAGGCAGCCCTCCGGCAGGACGGGCAGCCCGAGCTTGAGCTGGAGGTTGGCGACGATCGCGAAGAGATCGGCGTTGCCGGGGCGCTCGCCGTACCCGTTGGCGGTGCCCTGGACGTGCCGCACCCCGGCCTCGACGGCGGCGATGGTGTTGGCCACCGCGCAGGCGGTGTCGTTCTGGGCGTGCATGCCGAGCAGTTCCGGGGCCACGCCGGTGCGCGCGGTGACGTCCGCGATGGCGGCGGTCACCTGGGACGGCAGCATCCCGCCGTTGGTGTCGCAGAGCACGAACCGCTCGGCGCCCGCGCTCAGCGCCGTCTCCAGCACCGCGGCGGTGTACGCCGGGTCGTGCCGGTAGCCGTCGAAGAAGTGCTCCCCGTCGACGAAGACCCGCCGCCCCTGCTCCACCAGGTGCCGCACCGTGTCGTGGATCATCGCCAGGTTTTCCGCCGCGGTGGTGCGCAGCGCCCGCTCGACGTGCCGAATGTCCGCCTTCGCGACCAGCGCCACGGCCGGCGTCTCGGCGTCGAGCAGCCCGCGTACCTGCGGGTCGGTCTCGACTGCTACCCCGGCCCGACGGGTGGCACCGAAGGCGACCAGGATCGCGTGCTTGAGCGGCAGCTCGGTACGGGCGCGCCGAAAGAACTCGGTGTCCTTGGGGACGGCGCCCGGCCAGCCGCCCTCGATGAAGCCGACCCCGAGGTCGTCGAGCAGGCGGGCCACCGCCAGCTTGTCGACCACCGAGTAGCTGAGTCCCTCGCGCTGGGCGCCGTCGCGCAGCGTCGTGTCGTACACCTGGAAGGTCATGGGAGTCCTCTTCTCGAGCCTTGAGGGGAGCAACAAAAAGACCCCCCGCGGATGCGGGAGGTCTGCGCGCTCGGCGAGAGGGAAGCCGGCGCGCTAGCTGCAAATAATCAGGACGTAGCTGGTCACGATCCGTACTCTGCCACCCCAGCCTCGGTTCTGGGAGGCACAATCCACATATCGGGACGATGACGGAGGGTGATGTCACCCGATCAAGGGACGGAGCCTGGGCAGGACGCGCCACTGGTGATCGACTTCACAAGTCATCCGGCCGGCGACAAGCGGAAACAAGGCTGCGGGGTAATTTGGAACCGATCCAGTTATCGGCCCCGCGCCGTTGACAATCCGCTCCCTAGGAGGACCTGTGCTCACTGTCGGTGACCGCTTCCCCGAGTACGAACTCACCGCCTGCGTGTCGCTGGACGCCGACAAGGCGTTCGAGACGCTCGACCACAAGTCCCACCAGGGCAAGTGGCGGGTGGTCTTCTTCTGGCCGAAGGACTTCACCTTCATCTGCCCCACCGAGATCGCCGAGTTCGGCCGCCTCAACGGCGAGTTCGCCGACCGGGACGCCCAGGTTCTCGGCGTCTCCGTCGACAACGAGTTCGTCCACTACGCGTGGCGCAAGGACCACCCGGACCTGCGCGAGCTGCCCTTCCCGATGCTCAGCGACATCAAGCGTGAGCTGACCGCCGCCTGCGGCGTGCTCGGCGAGGACGGCGTCGCCCAGCGGGCCACCTTCATCGTCGACCCGAACAACGAGATCCAGTTCGCGATGGTGACCGCCGGCTCGGTCGGCCGGAACGTCTCCGAGGTGCTGCGGGTGCTGGACGCGCTGCAGACCGACGAACTCTGCCCGTGCAACTGGAACAAGGGCGGCGCGACCCTGGACGCCACCGCGCTGCTCGCCGGCGCCGGAGCCTGACGATGGGCCTGGACGCGGTCAAGGCGGCGCTGCCCGAGTACGCCAAGGACATCAAGCTCAACCTCGGCTCCACCATCGCCACCTCGACGCTCAAGCCGGAGCAGGCCTGGGGCACCGCCCTGGCCTGCGCGGTGGCGGCCCGCAACCCGATGGTGCTGAAGGAGATCGCCGCCGAGGCGGCCGGTCACCTCACGCCGGAGGCGGTCGAGGCGGCCAAGGGCGCGGCCACGATCATGGCGATGAACAACATCTACTACCGGGCCAAGCACCTGATCGGCGACGAGCAGTACGCCTCGCTGCCGGCCCGGCTGCGGATGCAGATCATCGCCAGGCCGGGGGTGGACAAGGGCGACTTCGAGCTCTGGTGCCTCGCCGTCTCGGCGATCACCGGCTGCGGCGTCTGCCTGGAGTCGCACGAGAAGACCCTGCGCGCCGCCGGGTTCAGCCGGGAGCAGGTGCACGAGGGGCTGCGTATCGCGGCCGTCGTGCACGCCGCCGCGGTGGCCCTCGACGCGGAGGCCGCGCTGGCCTGAGTCGCCCGGTGTAGCGATCCCCACAACCGGGTACGAAGGGTCCGACAGGGCACATCCCCCGAGAAAGTCGAGAAAGGGAGTGGACGCGATGGAGCGGCTCGACCCTCTAACGACCCACCGGACGCCCGCAGGGCGCTTCGACCCGTGGCGCTACCCGGACGACGCCGGGGTGACCGGCATCGACCTGGTCGGCTACAAAGTGGAGGCGAGCGACGGCGGTATCGGCAAGGTGGACCGGGCCAGCCACGAGGTGAACTCCAGTTACCTGGTGGTCGACACCGGGCCGTGGATCTTCGGCAAGAAGGTCATGCTGCCGGCCGGCACCGTCAACCACGTCGACCACGACGAACGGAAGGTCCACGTCGACCGGAGCAAGGACCAGATCAAGGCCGCGCCCGAGTACGACGTGTCCACCGACGCGGATCCGGCGTATCGGGAGAGGCTCGGCGGGTACTACGACGACACGTACTCGTCGATCCCGCCGGGCACCGCCCGATAGCGGAGGCACCTGCGTCGTACGGCCGGCGGGGCCCATCGTGGCCCCGCCGGCCGTTACCGTGTCATGGATGGATGTCACTCACACCCCTGGCCGGAGCCCTTTCCCCGCCCTGTTCAACTTCCGCGACGTCGGCGGGCTGACCGGTCACGACGGGCGGTCCGTCCGCCGCAGCCGGCTCTACCGCTCCGACTCCCTGCACCGGATTGACGAGACTGACCGGACGGCGTTCACCGCTCTCGGCATCCGCACGGTGATCGACCTGCGCCGCCACTCCGAAGTGGCCCGCGACGGCCGGGTGCCCGCATACGACGGTCTCCGTTACCGGCACATCCACCCCGAGCACCGGGCGTGGGCCGAGCAGCTGTACGTGCCCGGCACCAGCCTGACCCGCTACCTCGCCGACCGGTACGCCGACCTGGCCCGGACCGGCACCGCCGGGCTGGCCGAGGCGATCGGCTTGATCGCCGACAGCGCCAACGCACCGGTGGTGGTGCACTGCGTCGCCGGGAAGGATCGCACCGGCATCGTCTGCGGCCTCGCGCTGGCCGTGCTCGGCGTGTCCGACGACGACATCGCTGCCGACTACGCGCTGAGCACCGAGGCCTCCGCCCGGTTCAGTGCCTGGGTCGCGGCCACCATGCCCGAGGCCGAGGAGCTGCCGCCCCCGTTCCTCGCCTCCCCCACGGAGGCGATGCTGCTCTTCCTCACCGAGCTACGCGAAGGGTACGGCTCGGTCGAGGGCTACCTGCGCCACGCCGGCCTGACCGACGCGCAGCTCGCCGCCCTCCGCGCCCACCTGCTCGACTGAAACCCCGGCGGTGGGCATGAGGTGAGACGGCCGGCACCGTCGACGATGCCGGCCGTCATGGGCAACTCAGCGTCAGACCACCCGCTGCACCCAGCCGTGCCGGTCCTCGGCCCGGCCGCGCTGGATGTCGACGAGCTGCTGCCGCAGCGCCATCGTGGAGCGTCCCGGCTCACCGCCACCGATGAGAAACTCCCCGTCGGGGAAGCGCACCCCACCGATCGGGGTGATGACGGCGGCGGTGCCGCAGGCGAATACCTCGCGCAGCCGGCCGCTGGCCGCGTCCGCCTGCCAGTCGGCGAAGCTGATCGGCCGTTCCGCCACCCGGTGCCCGGACTCGGCGGCCAGCGTGAGGATCGCGTCCCGGGTGATGCCCGCCAGGATGCTGCCGGTCAGTGGCGGGGTGACCAGGGTGTTGTCGTCGTAGACGAAGAAGACGTTCATGCCGCCCAGCTCGTCGACGAAGCGCCGCTCCACCGCGTCCAGGAAGACCACCTGGTCGCAGCCCGCCTCGATCGCCTCCGCCTGCGCGGCCAGCGAGGCGGCGTAGTTGCCGCCGCACTTCGCCGCGCCGGTGCCACCCGGCGCCGCCCGGGTGTAGTCCGGGGAGACCCAGACGGTGACCGGCTTGACCCCACCGGCGAAGTACGCGCCGGCCGGGGAGGCGATGACCGCGTAGAGGTATTCGTTGGCCGGCCGGACGCCGAGGAAGACCTCGCTGGCGAACATGAACGGTCGCAGGTAGAGACTGCTGTCCTCGTCCTCCGGCACCCAGTCCTTGTCGATCTCGACCAGTCGGCGCAGCGACTCGACGAACGTCTCCGGCGACAGTTCGGGCATCGCCAGCCGCCGGGCGGACGCGTTGAAGCGGGCCGCGTTGGCCTCCGGCCGGAAGAGGGTCACGCCCCCGTCCGCGGTCCGGTACGCCTTCAGCCCCTCGAAAATCTCCTGCGCGTAGTGCAGGACGGCGGCGGCCGGGTCTATCGGGATCGGCGCGCGTGCCTCCACCCGGGCGTCGTACCAGCCCTTACCGTCGGCGTACCGGATCGTCACCATGTGGTCGGTGAACACACGGCCGAACCCGGGGTTCGCCAGCAGGGCGGCCCGGTCGGCGGCGGATACCGGCGCGGGATTCGGACGGGTCTCGAAATCGAGCTTGTCACCACCGCTCATCGCGCTGACCTCCCTGCGGGTCATTACGGCATGCGCCACCGCACGCCGACGTCTCTGGTGCCAGAAAACTTACCCCGAACGGTCGTTCAGCGGATAGGGTACATCCAGCAGATCGAAATCATTCGATGCTGATGCAACGAGCGACGCCGGCGGCCGCCCAGGTCAGGCTACGGCGTATCCGGCGAGCCGGTCGCCGACCTCCTCGGTGCGCAGCGGCGCCCCCGGCGTACGGCCGGCCAGCTCCGTGGCGACGGCGGCCGTGACCCGGGCGGCGGCGTCGGCATGGCCGAGCTGGTCGAGCAGGAGCGCGGCGGAGAGCACCGCGGCGACCGGGTCGGCGAGGCCACGACCGGCGATGTCCGGCGCGGAGCCGTGCACCGGCTCGAACATCGACGGGTAACGCCCCTCGGGGTTGATGCAGCCGCTGGCCGCCAACCCGATGCCGCCGGTCACCGCGGCGGCGATGTCGGTGAGGATGTCGCCGAAGAGGTTGTCGGTGACCACCACGTCATACCGTTGCGGCTGGGTGACCAGGAACATCGCGGCGGCGTCGACGTGCTGGTACTCGGTGGTCACGTCGGGGTGCTCGGCGGCGACGGCCTCGAAGGTGCGGGCCCAGAGCGAGCCGGCGTGGGTCAGCACGTTGGTCTTGTGCACCAGGGTGACCTTGCGCCGCTCGCGGCGGCCGGCGCGGGCGAACGCGTCCCGGATCACCCGCTCCACGCCGTGCCGGGTGTTCAGGCTCTCCTCGGTGGCCACCTCGGCCGGAGTGTTCCGGTGCAGGGAGCCACCGGCGCCGGCGTACAGGCCCTCCGTCCCCTCGCGGACCACGACCAGGTCGACCTCGCCCGGTTTCACGGCGGCCAGCGGCCCGGGCACTCCCGGCCAGAGGCGCGACGGGCGCAGGTTGACGTACTGGTCGAACGCGAAGCGAAGCTTGAGCAGCAGGCCGCGCTCCAGCACGCCCGGCGGCACCGTCGGGTCGCCGACCGCGCCGAGCAGGATGGCGTCATGCCCGGCCAGCTCGTCGAGGACCGAGTCGGGCAGCACCTCGCCGGTGCGGTGGTAGCGGGCCGCGCCGAGGTCGTACTCGGTGGCGGTCACGCCGGGCAGCACAGCGTCGATGACCTTGCGGGCCTGCTCGACCACCTCGGGCCCGATCCCGTCCCCGGCCACCACCGCGATCCGTGCCACCTGCGCTCCTCACCTCGTCGTTTCGCGCAACGGTACGCCGCCGTCCCGCCCCCCGGTACGCTTCTTCCAACATTCGGGATGAGCGAGTCTCAGCAGGCTCACAGGCGGCATCCATGTTGCGGACAACTCCGCTGCCTAGGGTCGAAGAATGATCGACGAGCGGCGACGGACCCAGTGGGCCGGCGAGCAGCCCCGGACCCGGTGGATCGACCAGCCTTCCTTCCCCAGCCGTCCCGACCTGCGTCTCGGCGCCCGCAGCCACCGGCTCGGCCGGGCCGGCGGCGCCGCCGTCGACCGGATCAGCGTTCGGCACACCGTACGCACCTCGACCGCCGAGTACTCGTTACTGCTCAACGCACCCGCCTGGCTGGGCCGGCGAGGCGTCGGGGAGGCGCTGGGGGACGCGGTCGCCGAACTGCGCGCCATCGACCTCACGTACGGGCCGAACCAACCGGACAGCCTGGTGTCGAAGTTGCGCCGGGGCGAGATCAGCTCCGGGTCGTACCCACCGTTGGCCGACCTGGTGGACCGCTGCGCCGCGATGCGAGCGGCGACCGACGGGTGGTTCGACGCCTGGGCGGTGCCGGGCGGTTTCGACCCGGGCGGCCTGCTCGGCGGCTGGGCCGTCGAGCGGGCCACGGCCCGGCTGCGCGCCGCCGGCATCCACGACTACGCCGTGCTCAGCGGCGCCGACCTCACCGTACGCGGTTACGCGCCGCACGGCGGTCCGTGGCGGGTCGCCGTGCACCACCCGACGGAAGCACGCCGCGCACCCATGATGCTGGAGATGACGGCCGGCGCGGTGGGCACCTCCGGGGTGACCGGACGCCGGGGGCACGTGGTCGACCCGCACACCGGCGAGCCCGCCGACCAACTCGTCGCCGCCACCGTGGTGGGCCCGGACCTCGCGATGGCCGACGCCTACGCCACCGCCCTCTACGCCGCCGGGCCGGTCGGGCTGGCGTGGTTCCGCACCGGCTCGGACTACCAGGTGCTCTGCGCCGACCGGCGGCGCTGAACCCGCCTTGCACCCGGGACACGATCCGCGATCGGCCCCCACGATCGCGGCAACGACTGTGAGGGCCGGTCAGCGACGAGTGCGCGTGGCTCGCGCAACCGAGGGGTGCGGGCCGGCAGGCCGGACGCCCGACCACGCCACCCGAAGACGGGCCGAAGTCTCAACTCAGCCAGTGACCGCACGAGTACGCTAGCGAATCGGCGCAACTCGACGCAAGAGTCTCCACAGCGGACCGTCATCGCTCCCGGATCCGCCGTCGGTGGACCGACCTGCGGCACGGCAGGGATGACGGACCGGTACCGGGAATGGCACGCTGTCCGCCGTGAGTTTCGATCTGAGCGTGTGGGCCCTGCCCGCCGGGGCCACACCCGACCAGGTGCGGGCGGGGGTGCAGCGGTGCCGCGAGGGGTGGCACGGCGAGCGGCATCCCGACCCGAGGCTGGTCGGCTTCTACCGGGCGATCACCGCCGCGTATCCCGACCGTCCGGCCGGTCCGGGCACCCCGTGGGCAGTCACCCCACTGCACGCGGCCAGCGACCACATCGAGATGAACCTCGTCCCGACCTGCGAGGACCAGGTGCTGCTCGACATCGAACGGCTGGCCGCCGAGCACAACCTGATGCTCTTCGACGCCCAGGACGGCACGGTCTATCCACCGCCGGCTCGCGTCACCCCCTGACCGACGCGGGCGGATACGACGAGGGGCCCGGCCTGCCGGCCGGGCCCCAGATCCGTCGGGTGTGGACTACTCGTCGCGCAGGTCGGCCGCGCTGGCCGCGACCGCGCCGATCGACTCGGCGGCCGAGCTGAGCAGGTCGGCGCCGAGGGCCTGGTCGACGGTGAGCGTCATCAGCGTCTCGCCACCGGCCTCCCGACGGGCGACCTGCATGGCGGCGATGTTCACGCCCGCCGCGCCGAGCAGGGTGCCGACGGTGCCGACCACACCCGGCCGGTCGGCGTAGCGCAGGAAGACCAGGATGCCCTCCGCGCCGATCTCCACGTCGAAGCCGTCCACTTCGGTCAGCTTGAGGACGTCACGGGTGCCGGTGTGGGTGACCGTGCCGGAGACGCTGACCGTCCGGCCGTCCGGCAGCGCGCCGCGTACGGTCACCAGGTTGGCGTGGTCGACCGTCTCTGTTTGCGTGGCCAGGGCCACCTCGACGCCACGCTCGGCGGCCAGGTGCGGCGCGTTGACGTAGGTGACCTGCTCCTCCACGACGGAACTGAACAGCCCCTTGGTGGCGGCGAGCTTGAGCACCGACACGTCGTGCGTGACGATCTCGCCGCGCACCTCGACGGTGACGCTGGCGGCCACCCCGCCGGCCACCGCGGTGAAGGCCCGGCCGAGCTTCTCGGCCAGCGGCAGCAGCGGCCGGACGTCCTCGGCGACCACGCCGCCGGCCTGCACGTTGACCGCGTCCGGCACGAACTCGCCCTGGAGCGCCAGCTTGACGCTCTTGGCCACGGCCAGGCCGGCCTTGTCCTGCGCCTCGTGAGTGGAGGCGCCCAGGTGCGGAGTGGCCACCACATTGTCGAAGGCGAACAGCGGCGAGGAGGTGCACGGCTCCTTGGCGTACACGTCCACGCCGGCGCCGGCGACCCGGCCCTCGGCGATCGCGTCGGCCAGGGCCTGCTCGTCGACCAGGCCGCCGCGGGCGGCGTTGACGATCCGGACGCCCGGCTTGACGATCGCCAGCTCCTTCTCGCCGATCAGACCCACCGTCTCCGGCGTCTTGGGCAGGTGGATCGAGATGAAGTCGCTCTCCCGCAGCAACTCCTCCAGCCCGACCAGGCGGACGCCGAGCTGCGCGGCGCGGGCCGGCTGGATGTAGGGGTCGTACGCGATCAGCCGAGTGCCGAAGGCGGCGATGCGCTGCGCGAACAGCACACCGATGCGGCCGAGGCCGACCACGCCGACGGTCTTGCCCTGGAGCTCCACGCCGGTGTACTTGGACCGCTTCCACTCCCCCGCCTTGAGCGCGGCGCTGGCGCTGGCGGTGTTGCGGGCCACCGCGAGCAGCAGCGCGACGGCCTGCTCGGCGGCGGAGACGATGTTGGAGGTGGGCGCGTTGACGACCATGACGCCACGCGCGGTGGCGGCCGGCACCTCGACGTTGTCCAGGCCGACGCCGGCGCGCGCGACCACCTTCAGGCGGGGCGCGGCGGCGATCGCCTCGGCGTCGATCTGGGTGGCGCTGCGTACGATCACCGCGTCGGCCTCGGAAAGCGCGGACAGCAGGGCCGGGCGGTCGGTGCCATCGACGTGACGCACGTCGAAGTCGTGCGCGAGCACCTCGATGGCGGCGGGGGCGAGTTCTTCGGCGATCAGTACGACAGGATTCATCGGTCCTCGTAGACGCTCGTATGTGGTCGGCCTTCGGCGACGGGACGCCGCGCTGCGCCCCGCGCTGGTCGGCGCCATGGCCGTCAGTGCCGGATTACGCACCTAGGAAGGATCGTAGGGGTCGGTTCCGGCAGTGTGTCCCAGAGTGCGGGGTGAGTGCCCTCACACAGTGCCGTCGGCCGCTCATCCCCCGTTCACCCGGTTCCCGGCTTCGAGGCGCACCAGTACAACGAAGGCCAGCGTCCGTGCGGGAAAGGAGCGGCCTTGCCACTCGGTGTACGTATCGCGCTGCTGCGCCGACTGGCCCGGCACGCCCCGCTCCGGTACGACCCGCGGCTGGCCGAGGCGTTGGTCACCCGGTCCCAGCAGGTGAGCATCCGACCCACGTTCACCGCCCGGCGCACGGCCGCCGCCGAGGAGGCGGTGGAGCTTTACCGCCGGCTCGAAAGCGATCACCCGGGCCGGCACCGCGTCGGGCTCGCCCGGGCCCTGATCGCGCAGGCCGCCGTCCCGGACGACCGCACCCTGGCTACCGCGATCGCGCAGGGCCGAGAGGCGATCAGCAATGTCGAGGACACCGACGACCGCGAGGCGTTGGTCGTGCTCGCCGAGGCCCGCCGGCTCGTCGCCGCGTCACTGCACTCCATCGGCTCGGCCCGGGAGGCGCTGCGACTGGCGCTCCGGGCCCGGGCGACCTGGCTGAGTTGCCGACCAGTCGGAGTAGCCGAACGGATGGGGTTGGCCCGGACGTTGATCGTGATCGGGGACTGCCGGGCCGCACTGGGCCGGCCGGAAGAGGCGCTCGCCGCACATCAGGAGGCGATGGACCTCTACCGGGCGCTGCCCCTGCTCGGGCAGTCCCGGTGGGCGCCGACCGGCCAGGCCGCGGCGGCCGGACTGGCGGACAGCCTGGCCGTGGTGGGGCGCTGGGAAGACGCGCTCGCCGTGGCCGAGGAGTTCCGCGGCGAGCTCGAAAGCCGAGTCTGGCTGCGCCTGCAGCCTCGGCAGGCCCGGCTGTTGCTGCACCGGCTGCTGCGTGTGGTGGCGCACTGCCAGGAAGCCCTCGGCAAGCCGGAGGCGGCACTCCGGACGGCGGAGAAGGCGGTCGCCCACCAGCGCAGGCTTGTCCTGGCTGCCCCGGCGGCGTACGGGGCAGGGCTGGGTGATCCGTTGCACACCCTCGGCATGCTGCTGGCCCGGGCCGGCCGCCGGGACGAGGCCGCCGACCGGCTCGCCGAGGCGGTGGACGTGGCCCGGGGCGTCGACGACGACCTGCTGGCCCGCGTCATGCTCGACCTCGCCAACCTGCACGTCGCCGGCGGCGGGAAGGCTGCGGCCGAGGCGCTGCTGGCCGAGGCTGTCCCGCTCTGCCGGACCTACGCCGAGCAGTTGCCGGAGGTGTGGCGTCCCCGGCTGGCCTGCGCGTTGGCGCTAACCTGCATGCTGTCGGCGTTCCCCCCGCCGCCCGGCGCGGTCGCCTGGGCAGCCGCCGAGCCGGACGGGCAGGCGGCGAGCGACAACGCCGCGAACGCCCTGACGGCGGGGCGGGAGGCGGTGGAGCTGGCCCGGAAGCTGGCCGGCGCCGACGGGCGATACTTCGACCTGCTGGCCGGCTGCCTGTTCGGCCTCGAGCGGGCGGTCAACGGCGCCGGTGACCCGCTCGGCGCGAGCGAGTTGCTGCGGGAGTGCGCCTCGATCCGCCGCGACCTCTTTCGCAACGACCCAGTGAAGCACCGGCTGGGGCTGGCCGAGGCGCTGGGCAACCTGGGCAACCGGTTGAAGGTCCTCGACCGGCTGGACGAGGCCGTGGAGGCGCACCGAGAGTGCGTCGCGCTGCTGCGCGACGGCGGCCCCGATATCCCGCCCGGGCAACTTCTGCGACCCCTCCGCAACCTGGAGATCACGCTGGAGCGGCTCGGCCACCACGACGAGGCTGGCCGGATTGCCGACGAGATCGCCAGGATCGAACAACACACCGAATGACGGCGGTGGCGCGCCCGGCGCCGGGGAGAGCGCCGGGCGCGACCATCCGCCTGACCGCTCAGGCCGTCTCGGTGATGGGCCGGTCGACCCAGCTCATCATGGCGCGCAGCTTCTGCCCGGTCTCCTCGATCGGGTGCGCCGCGCCCTCGGCCCGCCACTTGGCGAAGTTCGGCCGGCCGGCCTCGTCCTCGGCCACCCATTCGCGGGCGAACTCACCGGACTGGATCTCGCCGAGGATCTTGCGCATCTCGTCCTTGACCCGCGAGTCGATGACCCGGGGACCGCGGGAGAGGTCGCCGTACTCGGCGGTGTCCGAGATGCTGTAGCGCATCCGGGCGATGCCGCCCTCGTACATCAGGTCGACGATGAGCTTCAGCTCGTGCAGGCACTCGAAGTAGGCCACCTCGGGGGCGTAGCCGGCCTCGGTGAGCACCTCGAAACCGGTCTGCACCAGCGCGGCGGCACCGCCGCAGAGCACCGCCTGCTCGCCGAAGAGGTCGGTCTCGGTCTCCTCGGTGAACGTGGTCTTGATCGCGCCGGCCCGGGTGCCGCCGATCGCCTTCGCGTACGCCAGGGCCAGACCGAAGGCGTTACCGCTGGCGTCCTGCTCCACGGCGACCAGGCAGGGCACACCCTTGCCGTCGACGTACTGGCGGCGGACCAGGTGGCCCGGCCCCTTCGGGGCCACCATCGCCACGTCCACATCGGCCGGGGGCTTGATCAGGCCGTACCGGATGTTGAAGCCATGGCCGAAGAAGAGCGCCTTGCCGGCGGTCAGGTTGGGCGCGATCGACTCCGTGTACAGGGCGCGCTGGGCGGTGTCCGGCGCCAGGATCATGATGACGTCGGCCTCGGCCGCCGCCTCGGCCGGCGTGAGCACGCGCAGGCCCTGTTCCTCGGCCTTCGGCCGGCTCTTGGAGCCGACGGGCAGGCCGATCACCACGTCGACGCCGGAGTCGCGCAGCGACAGCGCGTGGGCGTGACCCTGGCTGCCGTACCCGATCACCGCGACCGTGCGGCCCTGGATCAGGCCCAGGTCGGCGTCGTCGTCGTAGTACACCTCAACGCTCATTGCATTCCCTTTCGTACGGCGGTGCCCGGCGGCCCGTCGTGAACTTGTGCGGTGGATGCGGCGCTCGGGCGCCGGTCGGGGTGGGTCAGGCGGCGCGCAACGAGGGGCCGGCGGTGATCGCGCGCGAGCCGCGCCCGATCGCCACCGTGCCCGACTGCACCATCTCCTTGATGCCGAAGGGCTCAAGGTCGCGCAGCAGCGCGTCGAGCTTGTCGGGGGTGCCGGTCGCCTCGATGGTCAGGGTGTCCGGGGCGACGTCGACCACCCGGGCGCGGAACAGGTTCACCGTCTCCAGCACCTGGGCGCGGGCGCTACGGTCCGCGCGGACCTTGACCAGCAGCAGCTCCCGGGCCACCGAGACCTGCGGGTCCAGCTCGACGATCTTGAGTACATTGACCAGCTTGTTGAGCTGTTTGGTCACCTGCTCCAGCGGGGACGACTCGGCGTTGACCACGATGGTGATCCGGGAGACGTCCGGGTTCTCGGTCTCCCCCACCGCGAGGCTGTCGATGTTGAAGCCGCGCCGGGAGAACAGCCCGGAGACCCGGGCCAGAACACCCGGCTTGTTCTCCACGAGCACGGACAGCGTGTGCAGGTTCATTGCGGTGCCTTCCTCGTCATGCCCTCATGGCCCTCGCTGCGCTCGGTGCATTCGGTCATGACTACAGCTCGTCCTCGTCGAAGGCGGGGCGGACGCCCCGGGCGAACATGATCTCGTCGTTGCTGGTGCCGGCGGCGACCATCGGCCAGACCATGGCGTCCTTGCCGACCACGAAGTCGATGACCACCGGGGCATCGTTGATCGCCATGGCCGCCTCGATGGTCCGGTCCACGTCGGCGGCGTTCTCGCAGCGCAGGCCGACGCAGCCGAGCGCCTCGGCGAGCTTGACGAAATCCGGGATGCGATGCTTGTGGGTGCCCAGCTCGGTGTTGGAGTAGCGCTCCCCGTAGAACAGGGTCTGCCACTGCCGGACCATGCCCAGGTTGCCGTTGTTGATCACGGCGACCTTGATCGGGATGCCCTCCAGCGCGCAGGTGGCCAGCTCCTGGTTGGTCATCTGGAAGCAGCCGTCACCGTCCACCGCCCAGACCGTGGTGTCCGGCTTGCCGACCTTGGCGCCCATCGCCGCCGGGACGGCGTAGCCCATGGTGCCGAGGCCGCCGGAGTTGAGCCAGGTGTAGGGCTTCTCGTACGAGATGAACTGGCTGGCCCACATCTGGTGCTGGCCGACGCCCGCCACGTAGATCGTGTCCGGGCCGGCGATCTCGCCCAGCCGCTTGATCACGTACTGCGGGGAGAGGGTGCCGTCGGCCGGCTCCTCGTAGCCCAGCGGGTAGCGCTGGCGCAGGTCGTCGAGCTGAACCCACCAGTCGCCGAGGTCGGCGGCCGGCCGGGCCGCCTGCTCGGCGGTGACGGCGGCGATCAGCTCGTCGATCACGTGCTGGGCGTCGCCGACGATCGGGACGTCCGCGTGCCGGTTCTTTCCGATCTCGGCGGGGTCGATGTCGGCGTGCACGATGGTGGCGTCCGGCGCGAACGAGTCCAGCTGGCCGGTGACCCGGTCGTCGAAGCGGGCCCCGAGCGCCACGATCAGGTCGGCCTTCTGCAGGCCGTAGACCGCGGCGACGGTGCCGTGCATGCCGGGCATGCCCAGGTGCTGCCGGTGCGAGTCGGGGAACGCACCGAGCGCCATCAGGGTGGTGACCACGGGGATGCCGGTCAGCTCGGCCAGCCGGCGCAGGCCCTCGGTGGCACCGGCCTTGAGCACGCCGCCGCCGACGTAGAGCACCGGGCGGCGGGCGCTGGTCATCAGCCGGGCCGCCTCGCGGATCTGCTTGCCGTGCGGGTGCAGGGTCGGCCGGTAGCCGGGCAGGTCGAGGGTGGGCGGCCAGGTGAAGGTGGTCTGCGCCTGCAGGACGTCCTTGGGGATGTCCACCAGGACCGGGCCCGGCCGGCCCGTCGCGGCCAGGTGGAACGCCTCGGCCAGCACCTGCGGGATCTCTTCGCCGGTCTGCACCAGGAAGTTGTGCTTGGTGATCGGCAGGGTGATGCCCTGGATGTCCGCCTCCTGGAAGGCGTCCGTGCCGATCGCCGGCCGCGCGACCTGACCGGTGATCGCCACGATCGGCACCGAGTCCATGTACGCGTCGGCGATCGGGGTGACCAGGTTGGTCGCGCCCGGACCGGAGGTGGCCATGCAGACACCGACCTTCCCGGTGGCCTGCGCGTAGCCGGTGGCGGCGTGCCCGGCGCCCTGCTCGTGGCGGACCAGGATGTGTCGGACGGTGGAGTCGTAGAGCGGGTCGTAGGCGGGCAGGATCGCGCCGCCGGGGATGCCGAAGACGACATCGACACCGAGCGCCTCGAGTGACCGCACCAGCGAGCCGGCGCCCGAGACCTGAGCCGTGGCAGGGCGCCGTTCGGTCGCGGTTCCGTCCGCGCCGGCCTGGCCGGCCCGCCGCCGTTCGGTCGCGGTGGTTCCGTCCGCGCCGGCCGGGGCAGCCCTTCCCCCTACGGCCGGGACGGCCCCGTTACGGGCGGTGGAGGCGGGGTCGGCGGCGCCGGCCGAATCGGCGGCCGGGCGGGCTCGCCGGACGGAGTGGGCGAGGGTCTCTGGCGTGGGTCTCGTCATGGCGGTTCAGGCCTTCGGCTGGAGTGGGTGATGCGCTTCTCAGGATGGAACGCGGGCGTCCCGGTGATGGTCCGATGGCAACAAAAACGGCCCACGTGCAGATGCACGGGGCCAGCGCACTCTCGATCAGAGGAGAGTGCGCTCAGGTAAGTACTCGCAGCGACCGGTTCGACGACATGTGGCTAAGCCTGACGCATCTCACGCGATGAGTCAACTGATCCCACATTTTGGTTAACGGGCGTCGGCATCTCACCCCGCGACGCACCCACCACGTCCGGCCTCACCTGCGAAGATCCCTCGCTGGAGGGACGCGGCACGGGCACCGGCGGGGCCGAGGTGGGACGCGCGCCCGGCGAGGTGGCCGCCTCCAACATCGCCTCCAGATGCTCGGCCGGCACCCCCCAGCCGAACAGCGCACCCTGCCCGAACCGGCAGCCGGCGGCGACCACCGCGGCCAGCTCGGTGGGGTTGGTGACACCCTCGGCGATCACCTCCAGGCCGAACTGGTGGCCGAGGCGCATGACGATGTCCACCATCGGGGCGAACGCCGGCCCGTCCCGACCGACCGGGCGGACCGGCTCGTGCTCGGCGACCAGGCTGTGGTCGATCTTGAGGATGTCGATCGGCAGCCGGCGCAGCTGCCCCAGCGACGAGTAGCCCGTGCCGAAGTCGTCCAACGCGATCCGCACCCCGGTGAGCCGCAGCGCGGCCAGCCGCCGGATCAGCTCGTCCAGGTCGGTGGCGACCGCGTGCTCGGTCACCTCCAGCACCAGCCGCTGCGGCGGGACGTGGTGAGCGCGCAGCGCGTCGGCGACCTGGACCACGTACTCCGGGGCGTGCAGCTCCCGCGGCGAGACGTTCACCGACACCCAGACGTCGTGCCCGTCGGCCAGCCAGCGAGAGAGCTGATAGCAGGCCTGGTGCAGCACCCAGGCGCCCAGCTTCGAGATCATCCCGCACTCC
The DNA here is from genome assembly GCF_040649295.1 of Micromonospora sp. NPDC048999. Taxonomy (NCBI): domain Bacteria; kingdom Bacillati; phylum Actinomycetota; class Actinomycetes; order Micromonosporales; family Micromonosporaceae; genus Micromonospora; species Micromonospora sp. NPDC048999. The sequence continues at coordinate 158,099 of NZ_JBEZFI010000004.1, forward strand.
TCGGCGAGGGGGATGAACTCGTCCGGACGGACGTTGCCCAGCTTGGGGTGGTGCCAGCGGAGCAGCGCCTCGGCGCCGACCGGGCGGACCGACGGCAGTGAGGCCACCGGCTGGAAAGCCAGGCGCAGCTCGTCGCGCTCGATCGCGCCACGCAGCTCGTGCTCCAGCAGGGTGCGCCGGCGCAGCAGCTCGTCGTATTTGGCGTCGTAGCGCTCGATCCGGTTCTTGCCCCGCTGCTTGGCGTAGCGCAGCGCCAGGTCGGCGTTGCGCAGCAGCAGCTCGACATCGGTCTCGCCGTGGTTGCCGGCCACCCCGATGCTGACCGAGAGGAAGACCGGCCCGTCCGCCTCCTCGTACGGGCAGCCGAGCACCCCGAGCAGCCGTTCCGCGACCGGCCCGGCGTCGCTCGCGCCGTGCATCAGCACCGCGAACTCGTCACCGCCGAGTCGGGCGGCCAGGTCACCCGGGCGCAGGTTGTTGCGCAGCCGCTGGCCGACCTCGGCCAGCACCGCGTCGCCGACGTCGTGCCCCCGCATGTCGTTGACGTTCTTGAAGCCGTCCAGGTCGAGCCCGAGCAGAACACACGGCACGCCGGCCTCGGCGCAGCGGTGCAGCGCGCGCAGCAGCCCACGCCGGTTGGCCAGGCCGGTGAGCGGGTCGGTGTGTGCCAGCTCGCGGAAGTGGGCCTCCCGGGCGGCCAGCCGGCCGGCGTAACCCCGGACGTCGTTGAGGGCCAGGTACTGCCGGGCGACCAGGGCGAAGCCCTCGACACTGCCGGCGACGATGCCGAAGGCGTCGAACCCGCCGCCCTGGCTCAGGTGGTACATCGCCGAGGCGGCCATCGCGAACATCGGCACGAAGGCGTACTCGCCGTCGCTGCGGATCAGGTCCACGTCGATCTGCCCGGGCGGGTCGACCCGGTGCGCCGCCGCAGTGGTGGCCAGCAGGCCCGCGGCCAGCACCGCGGCACCGGTGAGGGCCATCACCGGGCCGGCCTGGCAGAGCCCTGCGGACAGGCACAGCCCGCCGCTGGTCACCCCGGTCATCCCGGCGCTGAGCAGGACGAACCGCCCGCGCGGCGGAGCCGCCCGCAACACCATGATCAGGGTCAGCCCGGCGGTGAGCGCCGCGCTCAGCGTGGCCAGCACGACGGGTACGCAGGCCACCGGGGTGAGCGCGCCGAGCAGCCGGGTCGGCTCACTGAACACCACCCAGCCGACGAACCAGAGCGCGCTCGCCACGATCACGCCGTCGAGCAGCAAGCGGGCGGTGGCGGCCCGGGTGGCCGTGGCGCCGGGCAGGCGGAGCAGGGCGGCGCCGAGCACGAGCCCACTGAGCGCGCCACCCACCGAGACGAGCGTCGCCCAACCGGTGCGCTGCCCCTGCCGGTGGGCCCAGTGGTCGCCGGCGGTCAGGACGGCGGTGACCCCGACGAGGAGGCTCAGCAGCGCGATCCCGGCGGCCACGGCGAGCAGCACGTGGGTCTGCCGGTGCGGCCCGACCCGGCGGCGGGCCGAGGCGGCGAGCAGCGCGGTGGCGCCTGCGGCGGCGAGCCCGCTCAGGGCTGCGACGGTGACCACGCCCGGGGACGAATGCACGACCTCAACTTTGCCGGATGAGCGCACCCCGAGGGGTACCGGGTGTGCAACTGTTGGGACACGTCCCGCACGGCCGGGGGCCGGCGGGGCGCCGGTGTCACACTGGTTCTCATGCCTGAGCTGCGGTCGAGGACCTCCACCCACGGTAGGACGATGGCCGGCGCCCGCGCCCTGTGGCGGGCAACCGGGATGACCGACGACGACTTCGGCAAGCCGATCGTCGCCATCGCCAACAGTTTCACCCAGTTCGTGCCCGGCCACGTACACCTCAAGGACCTCGGCGGCCTGGTCGCCGACGCGGTGGCCGAGGCCGGCGGGGTGGGTCGGGAGTTCAACACCATCGCGGTGGACGACGGCATCGCCATGGGCCACGGCGGCATGCTCTACTCGCTGCCCAGCCGGGAGCTGATCGCCGACGCCGTGGAATACATGGTCAACGCGCACTGCGCGGACGCCCTGGTCTGTATCTCCAACTGCGACAAGATCACTCCGGGCATGCTGCTGGCCGCGCTACGGCTCAACATCCCGACCGTCTTCGTCTCCGGCGGCCCGATGGAGGCCGGCAAGACGGTGGCGATCGAGGGAATCGTGCACTCCAAGATCGACCTGATCGACGCGATGATCGCCTCGTCCAACGAAGCGGTCACCGACGACCAGCTCGGCCAGATCGAGCGCTCGGCCTGCCCCACCTGCGGCTCCTGCTCGGGCATGTTCACCGCCAACTCGATGAACTGCCTCACCGAGGCGATCGGGCTGGCGCTGCCCGGCAACGGGTCGACGCTGGCCACCCACGCCGCGCGCCGGTCGCTCTTCGTCGAGGCCGGCCGCACCGCCGTGGCCATCGCCAAACGCTGGTACGAGCAGGACGACGCGTCCGTGCTGCCCCGGTCGATCGCCAACCGGGCCGCCTTCGAGAACGCCGTCGCGCTCGACGTGGCGATGGGCGGCTCGACCAACACCGTGCTGCACCTGCTCGCCGCCGCCCGCGAGGCGGAGCTGGACTTCGGCGTGGCCGACATCGACGCGATCTCCCGCCGGGTGCCCTGCCTGGCGAAGGTCGCGCCGAACTCGCCGCTCTACCACATGGAGGACGTGCACCGGGCCGGTGGCATCCCGGCCATCCTCGGTGAGCTGGACCGGGCCGGCCTGCTCCACCGCGACGTGCACGCGGTGCACGCACCGAGCCTGGCGCAGTGGCTGGCCGACTGGGACGTGCGGGGCGGCTCGGCCACGCCGGAGGCGGTCGAACTGTTCCACGCCGCGCCCGGCGGGGTGCGCACCACCGAGCCGTTCTCCACCACCAACCGCTGGTCCTCACTGGACACCGACGCGGCCGACGGCTGCCTACGGGACCGGGAGCACGCGTACAGCGCCGATGGTGGGCTGGCCATCCTGCACGGCAACCTGGCGCCGGACGGCTGCGTGGTCAAGACCGCCGGGGTGCCCGAGGAGTGCCTGACCTTCCGCGGCCCGGCCAAGGTCTACGAATCGCAGGACGACGCGGTCTCGGCGATCCTGGCCAAGGAGGTCGTCGCCGGGGACGTGGTGGTGATCCGGTACGAGGGCCCGAAGGGCGGCCCGGGCATGCAGGAGATGCTCTACCCCACCTCGTTCCTCAAGGGCCGCGGGTTGGGCCGCTCCTGCGCGCTGCTCACCGACGGGCGGTTCTCCGGCGGCACCTCCGGCCTGTCCATCGGACACGTCTCCCCCGAGGCGGCCTCGGGCGGACTGATCGCGCTGGTCCAGTCGGGTGACGAGATCGTCATCGACATCCCGGCCCGGTCGATCCACCTCGACGTGCCCGACGACGTGCTCCAGGCCCGCCGGGTCGCCGAGGAGAAGCGGGACCGCCCGTACACCCCGGCCAACCGGCAGCGCCCGGTCTCCGCGGCCCTGCGCGCGTACGCCTCGATGGCCACCTCGGCCAGCGACGGCGCCTACCGCCGCGTGCCGGAGTAACCGCCCCCACGGCGCAGCCCTACCTCGGTAGGGTCGCGCACCGTGGAGACGACGAAGAGCTACGCGCGACGGATCCGACCGGTCATCGACCGGGTGTACGTGGGTGCCCGCTGGGCGGCCCGGGCGAGGATGGAGGCGTTCTACGCCGAGCGGGGCGCGGACCTCGGCGCCGAGAACAGCTTCTTCTCCGGCGTCCTGGCCCGGCCGATGCCGGCCGACGCCCTCGCCGACGGGCTGGTCTACACCGACGGCGACATGAGCCGGGAGCTGGCCCAGGGCGTGCTGAAGGTGGACGCCGAGGGCACCTGGCACCTCACCGAGCTGGGCCGGGAGCTGGCACTGTTCGCGCAGCGGGCGACCGCCGAGGCCGCCGAGGAAGTCTGGTCCTCCGGGCTCCCGATGCTGCCCGGCCTGGCGTCGGTGCCCCGGCTGGCCGAGCTGGTCGGCCGGGTGCTGACACATGGGCTGGCCACCGGCGGGCCCGCGTTCCGCGCCATGACCCCGGCATACGAGCCGGCCGACGCCTCCCCGGCGATGCTGCTCACCAGCCGGCTCGGCTCGCTGCGCCACCACCGGGCCGACGCGCACCGGGCCGCGTGGCGGGCCGCCGGGCTGACCGCCGAGCAGATCAAGGCGCTGCCCGACGGGCCGGACCGCGCGGCGATCGAGGCCGAGACCGACCGACTCGACGCACCCGCGTACGCGGTGCTCACCGAGAACGAACGGGAGGAGCTGCTCGCCGGCCTTGGCGCACTGCCGAGCTAAGTACGGTAGCCGCCACTTGAGATCTTGCCGCCCGGCAGATCCAACCGGCGTACGCCGTCGTCGTCGTGGCGGTGGGCGGTGTGCCCGGCGCGGGTGAAGCGCAGGCTCACCGCCCGTCCCGCGTGTTCGGCGGCGAGCCGGAGCAGCACGGGCACCGGGCCGGCGAGTTGGGCACCGGCAGCGGCTCGTCCGGGTCGGTCGGGATCAGCCCGGCCAGGTCGTCGGCCAGGTGGGTCAGGCAGTCGTCGGGCGCCGCCGCCAGGCTGGGCCGGGTGGGCTGATCGTCCGGGTGCACCTGGGCGTTGCCCGACCGTACTTCCACCGACCAGCACCGACCATCCGGCAGAAGCGGGTGGTCGGCGTGCTGCCGCAGGTCGAGGAGGCTGACGTGCAGCGCCAGGTCCAGGCCGACCACGAGCCGGATCAGCTCGGCCAACGGCGGCACGTCGGGGCGGACGGCGGGGTGCCGGTTCGGCGAGCCGGGACGGGCCGGGCGGGTCGACGACCCGTCGCAGCGGTGGCCGGGTAGGGCCACCGACCGACAACATGGACCGGTCGGAAGACGCGTCGACGGCGTACCGCAGACCCGTGTGCCACCAGCGGCCGTCCCGCCACACCGCCTGGGCACCGGGCCGGTCGGTACCGTCGGTCGACTCGACCTCGGCGAGGACACGTCGCTCGATCCGACCCACCGGCCCGGTCGGTGGCGGAAACGGCCGGAGGGCCGGTAGCACCTCCGGAACGTCACCGAGGAGCCGCGCACCTTCACCCACCAGATCAAGCACATGCGCTGACGAACAGCCCGGGTGCGGCGGGCACGAGGCCGCCGCACCCGGGTGTACCGAGTCACGAAACTGGCGAACGGCTACTGACGGTAGTGCTTGCCCGTTGAAGAACAGGCACAAGTGATATGCCACCGAGGCATAAATATTCCCCAGAGGCATATCGGCCTCAAGGAAGGATTCCCCTCGCCCGCGACACGCCGGTGTCGCTACCCATGTCAGCCTTGATCAGCGGCAGCGCGGCGCGTAGCCACTTGTGGCAGCCCGGCCGCTCAGCTGGCACCGGCCAGGGCGATCTCGCGGGCGTACCGGATGGCGGCCGGGGTGTCCGGGAAGACCAGGCCCGCGCGGCGCAGCTCGTCGGCCACGCCGAGGACGCCCAGCATCTGGTCGTGGCCGGGCGTGATGCCGGAGAGCAGCACCACGATCCCGCGCGCCCGGAGGCGGTCGATGGCGTCGCCGAGCACCCGCGCACCGGTGGCGTCCATGGTGGACACGCGGGACATCCGCAGGATGACCACCCGCACGTCGGCGACGTCGGAGAGTTCCAGCAGAAAGGTGTGCGCGGCGGCGAAGAAGAGCGGCCCGTCCAGCCGGTAGGCCACGATGTGCTCGGCCAGCAGGGCGTGCTCCTCGGCGCTGTGCTCGCCGGGGTCGAGCGGAACCTGTTCGAGCCGGGCGCTGCGGGCCACCGCGCGCAGGGCGAGGACGATCGCCACCGCGAGGCCGACCGCGACCGCGGTGACCAGGTCCCAGATCACGGTGACCGCGAAGGTCAGCACGAGCACGACCGCGTCGCCACGGGTGGCCCGGGCGATCGCCCGGAGCGAGCCCGCCTCCACCATCCGCACGGTGGTGGCCAGCAACACGCCGGCCAGGGCGGCCAGCGGGATCCGGCCGACCAGCGGGGCGGCGGCCAGCACGATCGCCGCGAGGGCGACGGCGTGGGTCAGCGCGGCCAGCTTGGAGGCGGCCCCGGCCCGGACGTTGACGGCTGTCCGGGCGATGGCGGCGGTGGCCGGGATGCCACCGAACAGCGGCGAGGCCAGATTGGCCAGGCCCTGCCCGAAGAGCTCCCGGTCCGGGTCGTGCCGCTGGCCGACGGTCATCCCGTCGGCGACGGTGGCCGAGAGCAGGCTCTCCAGCGCGGCGAGTGCGGCGACCGCGAGCGCGCTGGGCAGCAGCGCTCCGACCGCGCCGAGGTCGAGGAAGTTCAGCGAAGGCGCGGGCAGGCCCTGCGGGAGGGTGCCGATCCGGGCCAGGTCGATCGGGGCCAGCTCGGCGAGAAGCGTCGCGCCGGCCACGCCGACCAGGGAGAACGGCAGCCCGGGACGCCACCGCGAGCCGAGCAGCATGAGCGCCGCGACACCGAGGGCGACCGCGACGGCCGCCGGTCGAGGATGCGTGACGAACCGGGCGACGGCGTCCGCGGCCACCGCCCAGACCTTGTCGCCGTGCGCGTCGGTGACGCCGAGCGCCGCGGGCACCTGCTGGAGCGCGATGACCACGGCGATGCCGGCGGTGAAGCCCTCGATCACCGGGGTGGGCAGGTAGCGGACGTAGCGGCCGAGCCGGGCGAGGGCGAGCGCAATGAGCACCAGCCCGGCCATCGCGCCGACCATGAGCACCCCGCTGGCGCCGAACCGCTGCACTACCGGCACCAGGACGACGGTCATCGCCCCGGTGGGGCCGGAGACCTGGAGGTTGGAGCCGCCGAACACGGCGGCCACCGCTCCGGCGACCACGGCGGTGATCAGCCCGGCCTGCGCGCCCAGCCCCGAGGTAACGCCGAAGGCGAGGGCCAGTGGCAGTGCCACCACCGCGACGGTCAGCCCGGCGAGCAGATCGCGGCGGGGTGACCGACGCACCGCCGCCCAGTCGGCCGGGCCGGGCAGCAGCCCGAGCACGTTCACCGGTCGGTCCTGGTCGCACGCAGTTCGTCGAGGAGTGCGTCCCGGTCGGTGAGGACCGCGCCGAGGATCCGTCGACCGGCGGCCAGCAGGTCGGCCACGTCGGGGGTGCTGAGGGAGTACATGACCAGCGACCCGTCCCGGTACGAGGTGACCATGCCGGCCCGGCGCAGCACGGCGAGCTGCTGGGAGAGGTTGGACGCCTCGACGTCGATGACGGCGAGCAGGTCCCGGACCGGCTTCGGCCCGTCCTGGAGCAGTTCGAGCACCCGGATGCGGACCGGATGCCCGAGGGTGCGGAACAGCTCCGCCTTCGCCTGGTACAACGGCACAGACACAGAGACTCCTCCCGGCAACCTGAACACTTTAGCACTTGCGAAATCTTTCAAGTTTCCGATTGACAGGGAGCCTCTCTCGCCGGTGTGAACCCTTCGCAAACACACCGCGCCCGTGTCTCATCCCGGCCTAGCTTCATAGCGGGCAGGGTGGGCGAGGCGGGGAGCGGGCGTGCAGGCGTATCCGGGCATCGAGGATCACGGGCTCATTGGCGATCTTCAGACCGCCGCTCTGGTCACTCGCGACGGCACGGTGGACTGGTTCTGCGCGCCGCGTTTCGATTCGCCCAGCATCTTCGCCGCGCTGTTGGACCGACAGCGGGGCGGGTATTTCCGCGTCTCGCCCGACGGCATCAACTACCAGAGCAAGCAGCTCTACCTGCCCGACTCGCCGATCCTGATCACCCGGTTCATCAGCCCCGACGGCGTCGCGGAGATCATCGACTTCATGCCGGTCACCGGCGATCAGCCAACCGACCAGCACCGCCTGGTACGCATGATCAACATGATCCGGGGCAGCATGCCGTTTCGATTGGAATGCCGGCCCCGGTTCAACTACGGCCGCGACCGCCACGACCTGGAACAGCAACCCGGCGGCGCCATCTTTCGCAGCCCCTCCATGACATTCAACCTCAATCGGATCCAGCAGCGGCTGTTCCCCGAGCAGAACGTCCACAAGGACGACGGCGACCTGATCGCGTTCACCACCCTGCACGAGGGCGACAAGGGCGGCCTGGTCCTGGAGACGGCCCCATCCCAAGGGCCTCGTGTCATCCCCGCCGACGAGGTCCAGGCAATCTTCGAGCAGACCCTCCAATACTGGCGCCGCTGGCTCGACCGTTCCCAATACCGGGGACGGTGGCGGGAGATGGTCGAACGCTCGGCGATCACCCTCAAACTCATGACGTACGCACCGACCGGTGCCCTGATCGCCGCTCCGACCGCCAGCCTGCCCGAGGCGGTGGGTGGCACCCGGAACTGGGACTACCGCTACACCTGGATCCGCGACGCGGCCTTCTCGGTGCACGCCTTGTTGGGGCTCGGCTTCACCGAGGAGGTCGACCGGTACATGGACTGGATCGCCGCGCGCATCCGCGAGGCCGACGACAACAGCGTCCCGTTGAAAATCATGTACCGCGTCGACGGCTCGTCCGACCTCCCCGAGGAGGTTCTCGACCATTTCGAGGGCTACTGCGGTTCCGCTCCCGTCCGGATCGGCAACGGCGCGGCCGAGCAGTCACAGTTGGACATCCAAGGTGAGGCGCTGTACGCGATGCACCTTGCCGGTGAGCGTGGCATCCGCGCCTTTCACCAGACCTGGCAGAGCACCGTCAGGCTCATCGACTGGCTGTGCCACAACTGGGACCAGCCCGACGCGGGTCTCTGGGAAAGCCGCAGCCACCCCCGCGACTACACCTACAGCCGCGTCATGTCGTGGGTTGCCCTCGACCGCGCCATCCGCCTCGCCGCTGAGACCGGCCGCCCAGGCGACACCGCCTGCTGGATTCAGCAGCGGAACGCCATCTACAGCCAGGTCATGGAACGCGGCTACCACCCCGGCCGCCGTTCCTTCGTCCAGAGCTATGGCGAGGAGTACCTCGACGCCGCGCTGCTCATCCTGCCGACCGTCGGCTTCGTGGCCCCCTATGACCCGATCTGGCTGTCCACGCTTCGCGCGATCGACGAGACCCTGGTCTCCGACAGCCTCGTCTACCGCTACAACCCGACCGTCACCCCGGACGGGCTGTCCGGCGACGAAGGCACCTTCAACATGTGCACCTTCTGGTATGCCGAAGCCCTCGCCCGCTCCGGACGCGTCGACGAAGCCCGCGTCACCCTCGAAAAAATGTTCACCTTCAGCAGTCACCTCGGCCTCTACGCCGAAGAAATCGCCTCTACCGGCAAGCAGATCGGCAACTTCCCGCAGGCTCTCAGCCACCTCTCCCTCATCAACGCCGCGATAACCATCGACAACCTGCTGGAACACCCGAGCCCGTACTACCCGAGGCGAGCCTGAGCGGAGACTCCGGGCGGGTTCCCGGCACCGGGCGTTCAACGTGCCGGCGGACGGCATGGCCGCTGCCACGCCGCCTGGCCCACGCAGCTCTTCCACCCGGCGAGCCGGGTGCCTCAGGCCCATCTGCGTGGTTTACTCGCAGAGAACGGCCGCAAGGCCTGGGGATCAGAGGGCACAGTAATGCTGTTGAGTTTCCGCTTCGCCAACCATCGATCGTTCCGGGACGAGCAGCAACTCAACCTGACGCCGGCCTACCGCAGCGACGAGCACGAGCCGGCGGTCCGAGTGGTGGGCATCTTCGGTGCCAACGCCTCCGGAAAGTCAAACTGCCTGCACGCCCTGGCGTTCATGCGCCGCTTCGTGATCTTCTCCGACCGGGAGGTCGAGCCGGGCCTCGGCGTGGCCCGCGAGCCGTACCGGATGACACCCGACTCACTCGAAGCCCCCTCTCAGTACGTCGTCGATCTCGACTTGAGCGGGGTTCGACACACGTACGGCTACACCCTCGACAACGACGGTGTGCTCGAGGAATGGCTCTACCATTATCCACGCAAGAGGAAGCGGCGGGTGTTCGAACGCACCGGAGACTCCTACACCTGGGGCGAGGATTCCGGCCAACGGGTCGGACTGGAAAGGATCGCTGAGGTCACCGCTCCCACAGCTCTCTTTCTCAGCACAATCGCCCGCTTCGACCACCGACACACGGCACCGGGCGGGACCGAGCCCGAGCCACTTCGGGATACATATCAATGGTTCCAAAAAATGCACAGTCGGAGCCAGCCACATCTGGGAAACCGGCTGAATGGAATCTATGGGGCCGGCTGGCCGGAGAGCGATGCCAGCAGGCGCACCCTGGTCGAGCTGCTGCGGGCTGCCGATGTCGGAATCGTCAACGTGGTCGAGGTGACCAGCGCGGTGACGGACGAGCAGCCGATACTCTTCCGACCTTCGGATCTGGAGCCCGGCAACGAGCGGACGATGACCAGAAACCGTCGCCGGGAACGGAAACGGCTGAGGTTCGCCCATCAGGGGCCGGCGGGCGAAGTGCAGTTCGAGTTGGCCGAGGAGTCGACCGGGACGCAACAGTTACTCGGGCTCGCGATCGAAGCTGCCGACGTCCTCAGTGGCGGTGGCACCATGTGCGTGGACGAGATCGACGCCAGTTTGCATCCATTGCTCACCGCGAAACTCATCGGCCTTTTCCAGTCAATCGCGTCGAACCCTCGGCACAGCCAACTCATCTTCACAAGCCATGATGCGGCCCTCCTCGGCACCATCGACACCGAGGAGATTCTTCACCGAGACGAGATCTGGTTCACCGAGAAAGGCGCTGACGGAGCCTCCACGCTCTACCCGCTGACCGACTTCAAGCCCCGCCGGGAAGGCGAGAACCGCCAGCGCCGCTACCTGAACGGCAACTACGGCGCTGTTCCCGACCTGTCCACCCACCTGTTTGAGCAAGCACTCGCCGCTCGTGGAGGTGCGGATGACGCCGCGGCGCGGTGAGCGTCAGCCGGGGCCCGTCGTGCGTAACGGGCGTGGGCGGGAAACCGACCTGCGCAGGCGGCCGGCAAGCCGGGAGCAGCGGCGAACGGTGCTGGTCGCCACGAACGGCGAGTCCACCGAGCGGACCTATTTCGACTCGTTGAAGCGGGAGTCGTGGATCCGGGCCAAGGTCGTGGTCGCTTTCGAGCGAGGCTCCCCCGTCGACCTGGTACGCGGCGCATCCCGCCGGCAGCAGGAGAACGACTACGACGAGGCGTGGGCCGTGTGCGACGTCGACGACTACCCAACCGGAGACGCGTCGGCCGAGGCGCGGGGGTCGGGGGTGCGCCTGGCCTGGTCCAATCCCTGCTTCGAGGTGTGGCTGTTGCTGCACCTGGGCAACCATGCAGGCCACGTCGAGAATGCCAAAAAGGCCCGTGACCTGCTGCGGAAGTACATTCCGAACTGGGACAAGACCGCGCTGGACTTCGACAGGTTCCGCGACGGAGTCGCCGACGCCTGCCTGCGGGCGGCACGGCTCGATCCACCTCCCGACGGAAACCCCTCCACCTCTGTCGGGGAACTCGTCGCCGCGCTTAGGCGGTGAAAGGGGCCTCTCCTGCTCAGCTGTCGTTGACGCAGCGCAGGACCGGGCGCGCGGTCAGCACCGCCGGGTCGAGCGGGGCGTCGGCGCGCACGGTGAAGGTGACCGACTCCCCCGGCAGCAGGGTGAGCAGGGCGGCGTCGACCTCGGCCGCCGGGTCGAGCCGGTCCGGGTAGAGGGTCAGGTCGCGCAGGATCGTCCGGGCCGTGACCCGTACCCGCTGGCCACCGTCCACCGCCTCCACTGTCGCGTCGTACACCGCCGTCGGCCAGTCGGCATCCCGGTCCTCGGCGAAGAACCACAGCGCCCGCTCTGCGGTGTCGCCGGCCTCCGCGACCAGCAACTCCCGCCGCGCCTCGTCTGGCCGGGCCAGCTCCGCGGGCAGCGCCAGCACCACCGAGGAGTACGCGGGGACGTCGAGTTCCACCGAGGTCTTCGACCTCGGCTCCGCGGCCAGGGTGCACCGGGTGACCGTGGCCGGCGTACGCCACGCCTCGGCGGTCTCGTTGACCGCCACCAGGGCCAGCCCGCCGTCACGTGGCTGCACGGTGAGCAGCCGGTCGGCGTACGCACGGCGCAGCGCGTACCAGAGCGGCTTGCGGCGACCGTCGCCGTCCACGGCCGACCACGAGGTGACCGGCCAGCAGTCGTTGAGCTGCCAGACGATCGTGCCCATGCACACCGGCCGGTGGGACCGGAAGTGCTCGACGCCGAGCTGGATGGCTCGGGCCTGGTTGAGCTGGGTGAGGTAGTGCCAGTCGTCGAAGTCGGCGGGCGTCGGCAGGTGGGCGTCCAGCCCGCGTCGGAGCTTCCGGTCCCCGTCGATCGCCTTCTGGTGGTGGGCCATCCCCGGCGAGTCAGCCGCGAGGGGGTCGTCGGAGAGCGCCCGGCGCAGGGTCGCGTACGCCGGGGGCGCCTGGTAGCCGAACTCGGCGACGAAGCGCGGCAGGTACTCGCGGTATTTCACATAGTCGTCGGTGTTCCAGACGTCCCAGATGTGCGTGGTGCCGTGGGCCGGGTCGTTGGGGTGCACGTCGTCCCGACCGGACCAGGGGCTGCCCGGCCAGTACGGCCGGGTCGGGTCCAGTTCGCCGACGACCCGGGGCAGCAGGTCCAGGTAGTAGCCGCGCCCCCAGGTCCGCCCGGCGAGGGCCTGCTGCCAGTCCCAGTCGTGCCAGCCCCAGATGTTCTCGTTGTTGCCGGTCCACAGCACCAGCGACGGGTGGGCGGCCAGCCGGCTGACCTGCTCGCGCGCCTCGGCCTCGACCTCGGTGCGGAACGGTTCCTCCTCCGGGTACGCGGCGCAGGCGAAGAGGAAGTCCTGCTGCACCAGCAGGCCGAGGGAGTCGGCCAGGTCGTAGAAGTCGGCCGACTCGTACCGGCCGCCGCCCCAGACCCGGATCAGGTTGACGTTCGCCTCGACCGCCTGGGTGAGGCGCTCGGCCAGCCGCTGCCGGGTGACCCGGTTGGGGAAGACGTCGTCGGGGATCCAGTTGACGCCCCGGACGAACACCGGCACGTCGTTGATGTGCAGCGTGAACGGGGTGCCGTCCACGTCGGGGGTGGTGTCGAGGCGTACCGAGCGGAAGCCGATCCGCCGCGACCAGCTGTCCAGTGTCCGGCCGTCCTCGGCGTGCAGCGTCACCGTCAGCGGATACCGCGGCTGCTCACCGTACCCGACGGGCCACCACCGGTCGGGGTCGCGGACGGTGAGCCGCGCCACGGCGGTGCGCTCCCCCGCCGGGATGGTGGCCTCGACGGCGACGCCGGCGACCTCGGCCCGCACGACCAGCGGTACGTCCGCCGCCCGCTCGACCTCGACGCGCAGCTCCACCCGGCCGGTGTCCTCGTCGAGGGTGACCAGCGGGCGGACGGTGGCCAGCCGGGCGGTCGACCAGGCGTGCAGCCCGATCTCCTGCCAGACGCCAGCGGTGACCAGGGTGGGGCCCCAGTCCCAGCCGAAGTTGCAGGCGGTCTTGCGGATGAAGTTGAACGGCTCCGGGTACGCGTTGGGCCGGTCACCGAGCCGTTCCCGGTGCGCCTGCGCGTAGCCGTACGCCGAGTCGAAGCGGACGGTGAGCGTGTTCGCGCCCGGCCGCAGGAGCCCGCCGACGTCGAACCGGTAACCACGGTGCTGGTTCTCGGTACGACCGACCTCGGTGCCGTTGAGGGTCACCGTGGCGACCGTGTCCAGGCCGGCGCAGACCAGGTCGACCCGGTCCGCGTCGCCCGGCTGCCAGTCGAAGGTGGTCTGGTAGACCCAGTCGGTACGCCCGATCCAGCCGAGTGCGTCCTCGTTGTCGTCCAGGTAGGGGTCGGGGATGAGGCCGGCGGCCAGCAGGTCCGTGTGCACGCAGCCGGGCACCGTGGCCGGCACCGACCTGCCGGCGATCTCCGACGGCACCTGCGGGCCCGGTACGGCCCGCAACGCCCAGCCCTCGTGCAGGGTCCGCTCGCTCACGATTTCACCGCGCCTTCCATGATCCCCCGAACGATCTGGCGTCCGCCGACGAACAGCATCACCAGCAGCGGGATGGTGGCGACGAACGCACCGGCCAGCACCCGGCGGTAGATCACGTAGTTGCCGCTGGCCAGGTCGGACACCGCCACCATCGAGGTCGGGTAGTCGCTGCCGCTGAGCGTGATGAGGGGCCACTGGAAGTCGTTCCAGGTGGCCACGAAGGTGAGCAGGCCGAGCACCGCGAGGGCGGGGCGGATCGCCGGCAGCACGATGGTGGCGTACACCCGCATGGTGGTGGCGCCGTCCATCCGGGCCGACTCCACCAGTTCGTCGGGGACGCTGTTGACGATGAACTGCCGCATGTAGAACACGCCGAACGCGGTGACCAGGCCGGGCGCGATGACCGCGAGCAGGGTGCCGTTCCAGCCGAGCTTGCCCATCACGATGTACAACGCCACGATGCCGAGCTGGTTGGGCACGGTGAGGGTGAGCACCACGAAGAGCATCAGCGCCTTGCTGCCCTTGAACCGCAGCTTGGCGAAGGCGAAGCCGGCCAGCGAGCAGAAGAAGAGCACCGAGGCGGTCACCACGGTCGAGACGATGACGCTGTTGACCAGCGAGGCGGCGAAGTAGACGTCCTGGAGGGAGAAGACCTCCCGCAGGTTGACCAGGAACTGGTCGCCGGGGACCACCGCCGGGGGGAGCTTCGCCAGCGCCTCGTCGGTGCTGGTGGCGATGACGAACATCCAGTAGAGCGGGAACGCCCCGAACAGGAACGTCACGGCCAGCAGCAGATAGCTCCCGACGCCGGCTGCGGTGTCCTGCGGGGCCCGTCCCATCAGCCGCGCCCGGTTCCGCCGGGTCGGCGAGGTGGGTGGCGGCGGGGTGGGCGGCGGCGCGGTCACGGCGGTCATTTGCGCCCTCCCGACAGTCGGTTGGTGAGCAGGGTGTTGATGCCGGCGACAATCAGGATGATGAGGAACAGCACCCAGGACATCGCGGCGGCGTAGCCGAGGTTGAGCTCCTTCCACCCGACCTTGTAGATGAGCTGGGCGATGGTCTGCCACTCCCGGCCGGCACCGCCTGTGGCGGCCTGTGCGTTCAGGTCGAAGAGCATCGGCTCGGTGAAGAGTTGCAGCCCACCGATGGTGGAGAGCACGACCGTGAACACGACCACCGGCTGGATCATCGGCACGGTGATCCGCCAGAGCTGTTTCCACGGGCTGGCGCCGTCGATCGCCGCCGCCTCGTAGACGTCGCGCGGGATGGACTGCATCGCGGCCAGATAGAGCAGGGCGTTGTAGCCGATCCACTTCCAGTTGACCATGGTCGCGATGGCGATCCAGGAATGCAGCTTGTCGGCCCGCCAGTCGATCGGGTCGTCCGGGCCGCCGAGGCCGAACAGGCCGAGCACCCAGTTGGCCATGCCGAAGTCGCGGGAGAAGAAGACGCTGAACACCATGGTCGAGGCGACGATCGGCGTCACGTACGGCAGCAGAACGCCGACCCGCCACCAGGTCTGCGCCCGCAGCTTGCGGTTGAGCAGCGAGGCGACCACCAGCGCGAGCAGCAACTGCGGCACGCTGGAGAGCAGGAAGATGCCGAAGGTGTTGTAGAGCGCGTTCCAGAAGTACTCGTCGCCGAAGAGCTTGGTGAAGTTGTCGAACCCGGCCCAGTACGGCAGCGTGGGGTCGTCGAGCCGGTAGTTACGTAGCGCGACCACACCGTTGAAGAGCATCGGGAAGAGCCCGAAGACGAGGAAGAGCAGGAAGAACGGCGCGACCATCAGGTACGGCAGGTAACGCAGGTCGAAGCGGTACAGCCGGTCGCGCCAGGTCATTCGTTGGGCGCCGCCCCCACGGCCGCGCTCCGGCGCGGCTCGGCGGCCCGACGGTGTGGCTGCGGCACGGGTGGTGGACATCGGATCACTCCAGGGCCGAGGTGGTGACGGGACGGACGGTGACGGAGCGGGCGGTACCCCGCTCCGTCACCGGTGCTGCACAGGAGTCACTGCGGCAAGGCCGCCGTCAGGAGTTGGCCACCTTCTCCGCCGCCTTGACCGCCTCCGCCCAGGCGGCGTCCGGCTTCAGGCTCTTGTTCTGCACCCGGCCGATGACGTTCTCCACCTCGACCCGGGTCGGGCCGTTCTTCTTGCCGAGGTACTGCGGGGTCAGGCCCGCGGCCATCTTCGGGAAGATCTGCCCGACCGGCGCGTCGTTGAAGAACGGGTTCTTGAAGTCGGCGATCGCCGGGTCGGAGTAGAGCGCCGGCTGCGAGGGCAGGTTACCGACCGTCTTGAAGATCTCGATCTGCTGTTCCGGCTGGACCAGCCACTCCAGCAGCTTGTACGCCTCGTCGACGTGCTTGCCCTGCTTGGGGATGGTCAGGAACGAGCCGCCCCAGTTGCCGCCACCGCCGGGCACCGCGGCGATGTCCCACTTGCCCGCGGTGCCGGGGGCGGTGTCCTTGATGTGGCCGAGCATCCACGCGGGGCAGGCGAGCACGGCGAAGGAGCCGCTGGTGAAGCCCTTGTCCCAGTCGGCCTGGAAGCTGGCGAGGTTGGCCGACAGGCCGGCCTCGATCCCCTTGACGGCGTAGTCGAAGGCGACCTTCGGGCCGCCGTCCATCTGGAGCTGCTCCTGGTCGTTGTAGAAGCCGACCGGCTGCTGGCCGAGGATCGGGTTGAACATGTTGGTGGCCGAGTCGACGAACTTCTTCTTGGTCTTGGCGGTGTACTGCTGGCCGACCTCGATGAACTTGTCCCAGGTGGGCCAGAGCGCGGAGACCTGGTCCCGGTCGGTGGGCAGCCCGGCGGCCTGGAACAGGTCGGTTCGGTAGCACATGGCCAGGCCGCCGACGTCGGTGCCGAGGCCGATCTGGGTCTTGCCGTCGGCCGACAGCGTCTGCTTCCACTTCCAGGGCAGGTACTTGCTCTCGTACGAGCCGGCGCCCTTGTCGAGCAGGTTGACGAACTTGTCGGCCTGGCTGCGGAACTGGACGACGAAGCCCTCGTCGATCGCGGCGATGTCCGCTGCGCCGGAGCCGGCGACCAGCTTCTTCTGCAGGTCCTCGTGCTGGGCGTTGTATTCGCCGGAGTTCAGCTGAATCTTGATGTTCTTGTGCTCGGCCTCGTACTTGGTCTTGAGGTCCTGGAGGCCGAAGTCGCCCCAGAAATTGATCTTCAAAGTGATCTGACCGTCGCCCGAATCCGAGCCGCCGGTGGTGCTCTTTCCGCTGCAGGCCGCGACCATGACCAGGCTGACGGCACCCACGGTGGCTGCCCGGGCCCAGTGCGTCCAGGACCGCTTCATGTCATCCTCCGCGCCAAAATGGGAACGCTCCCAAGATCGAAGAGCGTCGACTGAACCGGATAAGTGAGCACACCGTACGGGGTGCCCCCCACACTGTCAACGCCCCGTTCGGCGTACGCTTAACCGCGCAAGTGACGGGGCGCCCCACGGGGTGCGGACAACTGAAGGAGCGCGCCGGTGAAGCGGCCGACCATCGCCGACGTCGCCCGGCGGGCCGGGGTCTCCAAGGGCGCGGTGTCGTACGCGCTGAACGGGCAGCCCGGCGTGTCAGAGACGACCCGACAGCGCATCCTGGCGATCGCCGCCGAGATCGGGTACAGCCCGAGCAGCGCCGCCCGGATGCTCTCCGGCGCCACCGCCAACGCGGTCGGCCTGGCCCTGTGCCGGCCGGCGCGGACGCTGGGCATCGAGCCGTTCTTCATGGAGCTGATCAGCGGCGTCGAGGCCGAACTGTCGGCCCGCTCGTACGCGCTGACCCTGCAGGTGGTGGCCGACCAGGAGGCGGAGGTCGCGGTCTACCGCCGGTGGTGGGCCGAGCGACGGGTGGACGGCGTCCTCGTCTGCGACCTGCGCACCGACGATCGGCGGGTGCCGGCACTGGAGGAGCTGCAACTGCCCGCGGTGGTGATCGGCGGGCCCGGTCACACCGGCAGCCTGGCCAGCATCTGGGCCGACGACGCGGCGGCCCTGGTGGAGACCGTGGAGTATCTGGTCGCGCTCGGGCACCGGCGGATCGCCCGGGTCGGCGGGCTGCCCGAGCTGCTGCACACCGAGATCCGCGACAACGCGTTCGGCGCGGTGTGCCGGCGACTGGGGCTGGACGAGGCCACCACGGTCTGGTCGGACTACACCGGCGAGGAGGGGGCCCGGGCCACCCGCCGACTGCTCAGCTCCGCCCACCGGCCCACCGCGGTCGTCTACGACAACGACGTGATGGCGGTCGCCGGGCTCTCGGTGGCCCAGGAGATGGGGCTCACCGTCCCCGGCGACCTGTCCATCGTGGCCTGGGACGACTCTCCGCTGTGCCGGCTGGTGCACCCGCCGCTGACCGCCCTCGGCCGGGACATCCCCGCGTACGGTGCGCACGCCGCACGGCAGCTCCTCGCCGCGATCGCGGGTGAGCCGGTCACCGGCCTCCAGGACGAGACCGCCCACCTCACGCCGCGCGGCAGCACGGCGCCGCCCCGAAGCCGGTAGATCGGCTCGGCCGGCGCTCCCAACGACTCAGCGGGGCGCGGAGCCGAACTCCTCGAACCACGCCTCGACCCGCTCGGCCGTGGCCGGACGGGCGAAGGCGAAACCCTGGCCGTAGCGGCAGCCGGCCCGGCGGGCGCCGGCGATCTGGGCGTCGGACTCCAACCCCTCGACCACCACCTCCAGGCCGAGCCGGTCGCCCAGCTTGGCCACCACCTCGATCAGCGGGAGATGCCCGTCGGGGGCCGGCCCGACCAGCTGCGGACCGACCTTGAGCAGGTCGATCGGCAGGCGGCGGAGCTGGGCCAGCGAGGCGTGCTCGGCCCGGAAGTCGTCCAGCGCCGTGCGCACCCCGAGCGAACGCAGGCCGGCGAGCCGGGCCACCACCGTGGGCAGCTCCGCGCCGACCGCCGGCTCGGCCACCTCCACGACGAGGCACTCCGGCGGCACGTCGTACGCCGCGAGGGCGGCCGCCGTCCGGGCGACGAAGTCCGGCGCGGTCAGCTCACGGGGCGTGACGTTGACTGCCATCCACAGCTTTCGTCCCCCGTCCGACCAGTCGGCGAGCTGCCGGCAGGCCCGGTCCAGCACCCACCGCCCCACCTCGCCGAGCAGGTCCAGATCGGCCGCGACGGGCAGCAGCTCGTCCGGCAGCACGGTGCCCAGGGCCGGGCTGCGCCAGCGCAGCAGCGCCTCGGTGCCCACCGGCTGCCGGTCGGCCAGCGCCAGCACCGGCTGGTAGACCAGGTCCAACTCGCCCCGGGCGAGCGCGCCCGGCAGCTCCCGCTCCAGATCCAGCCGGCGGACGAGCTGCTCCTCCAGATAGGCGTCGTACCACTCGACCCGGTCCCGGCCGAGCTGCACCGCGCGCCGCCGAGCCAGCTCGGCCTGGCGCAGCACGTCCTCCGGATCACCACCGCTCGTCTCGGCCAGCCCGACGCTGACCCGGATCCGGGTCGCCCCGCCGGCCCCCGGGTACGGCTTGGTCAACGCGGACAGCAACCGGCTGCCCAGCGCGTACGCGACCACCGGCCCGACGTCGGTGAGCACGGCGAACTCGGCATCGGCCAGGCGGGCCACCAGGTCGCCGGGGCCGCTGCCCGCCCGGAGCCGCCGAGCGACCTCGACCAGCACGGACCGGTCCACGGCCGCGCCGTCGGCGATCCCGACCAGGTCGACGACGAGCAACGCGCCGCCCACCCGCCGGGCGAACCCGCGCACCAGGTCGTCCCGGCTTGCCAGCTCGGCGAGCGGGTCGGCCGCGTCCGGCCGCTCGTCGACCGGGCACGGCCGGGCCTCCGGGGCCAGCCGGTCGGCGCGGCGCCGCTGATCGGCGAGGGCGAGCAGTTCGCGGAGCACCATCGGCGGGATGACCGCCAGCCCCAGGGCGATCGCGGGGGCGGCGATCTCCCCCACCGTCCAGAGACGGTGGCCGGCGGCGAGCGCGGCGATGCCGGCCGGCGCGGTCAGCCCGGGCCAGGCGGCCGCGAACCCGTCGGGCCGGGACCGCTCCCCGGTGGCCGTACGCCGAGCGCCGTCGGCGGTGAGCAGCGTGCCGGCCAGCAACGGCGGCGCGACGGCCAGGGCGGCCCGGTCCGGGGCGCCGTGGTCGAGCAGCACCACGAGCAGGGCCAGCCCGGCGAGGGTGGCTGCCGCTCCGGCGCAACAGCGCGCCGCGCCCGGCCGGCGGCTCCGGTCCGCCCCCGCGGTCACCACCAGCACGGCCACCCCGGTCGCTCCGGCGACACTCGCGATGGCCGCCACCGGTGGCACCGGGCCGGGCGGCAGCAGCATCCAGGCCGCGAAGAACAGACCGAGGCCGAGGCCGAGAATGTCGACGGTCCGGCCGAGCCGCTCGGCGACGGTGAGCCGGGAGCGGCCGGGAATCCGGAGCAGCGCGGCGCCGTACAGCAGGGCGGTGACGGCGAGGCCGACGAGCGCGACCTGCGCTCGGTGCGGCGGATCGGCCAGCGGCAGCACGGCGACGGTGAGCCCGGCGGCCAGCACGGCCGCGTCGAGGATCGCGGCGCACCGGCCGAACAACGCGGCCCGGCGGGCCCGGCGACCGGCCGGCGGCGACCCACCGGCGGCGGGCAGCGAATCGGCGGGCGGCGACCCACCCGCGGCGGGCGGCGAATCGGCGGGCGGAAGCCGGTCCGGCGCGGTGCGGGCAACCGGGGCGCCGGCCAGCCAGGCGAGCCGGACGCAGGCCAGCGCAGAGCCGGCGGCGACGGCGAGCGCCACCGCGGCGAGGGCCGGAATGAGGCCGGCGGCCCCGGCCAGGACGAAGACCGTGCCGGCGATCGGCACGACGAGGTCGGGCAGCGGCGGTCGGCGGAGTCGACCAGCGACGGGTTGGTTGACGGGCACGGCGGTCGCCTTCGTGAGGGGGCACGGGGCGGTGCGGTTTGCGCCAGCAGCGGGTGGGTGGGACGGCGTACGGACGACCGGCCGGGGACCCGGTACGGCCATGCCTATGAACGATTCCGCACCTACCCGGTGACGCGACCCCTCACGTGACGCCGATCACACCTAGGTCGCCGATCACCGGCGTCGCGCCCGCCGCGAACCAAGCCGACCGGGAGTGCGAAAATCGGGGGGTGACCCGCGCCGACACCATCCGCTTCCGCCACAACCAGGCCATCCTGGTCGCCGCGATCGTCGCGTTCGCCGGCACGCTGCCCCTGGCCACCGCCAACTGGTGGCTGCTCTGGCTGCTGCTGATCCCGCTCACGGTCATGGTCTGGGCGTGGCGGGCCGGCACCGACGCGGACTCCCGCGAGCTGCGGCTGCGGGCGCTCGCCGGGCAGCGGCGGATTCCCTGGGAGCAGGTCGCCGGGCTGACCGGCGACCCACGCGGCCGAGGGGTCGTCCGGCTCGACGACGGGGAAGTGCTCCTGCTCCCCGCGGTACGCGCCGACGACCTGCCCCGGCTGGTCTCCGTCACCGGGCAGGAACTGTCCGCGGGCACCGACTGAGCCGAGCCGGCGAAGACCGGCCCGCCCGGTCAGTAGCCGTCCACCACCCGGTTCGCCAGCGGTTCACCGGCCGCGAAGCGCCGCAGCTGCTCCCCCACCAGGCGGTACGCGCGCGGCAGCAGGCCGCGTACCGAGCCGGCGACGTGCGGCGTGAGCAACACGTTCGGCAGCTCCCAGAGCGGGTGGTCGGCGGGCAACGGCTCGGGATCGGTGACGTCCAGGGCGGCCCGCAGCCGGCCGGCGGCCAGCTCGGCCACCAGCGCCGAGGTCCGGGCCACCGGACCGCGGGCGGCGTTGACCAGCAACGCGCCGTCCGGCATCGCGGCGAGGAACTTCTCGTCGACCAGCCCTCGGGTCTGCTCGGTCAACGGCACCAGCAGCACCACCACGTCCGCCTCCGGCAACAGGGCGGGCAGCTCGTCCACCCCGTGCACCCCCTCCGCGGGACGCGGACTGCGGGCGACCAGGGTGAAGGTCACCTCGAACGGGGCCAACCGGGCCTGGACCGCCCCGCCGATCGACCCCGCCCCGACGATCAGCACCCGCTTGCCGGCCAGCTCGTCGGTCGGGGCCACCTCGTCGTACGCCCAGTCCCGGCGGGCCTGGGCCCGGGCCAGCGGGCCGAAACCGCGCAGCGCCGACAGGATCGCGGCGACCACCCATTCGGCGGTGGCCGAGTCGTGCACGCCCCGGGCGTCGCAGAGGGTCACCCCGTCGGGAACCCGCCCCACCCAGGCGTCCGCCCCGGCGGACAGCAACTGCACCACCGCCAGGTCCGGCAGCTCGGCCAGCAGCGTGCCGGCGTCCGAGCCGGAGAGGAACGGCGGCACCCAGAAGCGCACGTCGGCCGGGGACGACGGAAGCCGGGCCGGGTGTTCCAGCAACTCCACGGTGACGCCCGGGGGCAGCTCGCCGAGGAGAGCACAGCCGGCCCGGTGCGGAATCCAAACCTTCACGAGCGCCGACGATAGTCGCCGCGCCCGCAGTGCCGGCCGGCCGGCCGTGGCCCGGCTACCCTGGGGCGGGTGAACGCCCGTCCCCCGTACCCTCGCACCGGCCGAGTCCGCACGGCGCTGGCGGCACCCTGCGCGGCGCTGCTGCTGGGCACCGCCGGCTGCGCGTTCGGCGAGCCGGAACCCGACCCGGCCGGCGCGCCGCCGAACCTGCCGACGCCCTCGGCGACGGCCGGTGCCGGCAGCGGGGACCAGCAGGTGGTCGCCACCGTGCTGGCCACCGGGCTGGCCGTGCCCTGGGCGATCGCCTTCCTGCCCGACGGCGGCGCGCTGGTGACGGAACGGGACAGCGGCCGGATCCTCCAGGTCGGCCCGGCGTCCGGGCCGAACGGCATGAACGTCAGCGTGGTGCAGACCGTGCCCGACGTGGCAGCCGGCGGCGAGGGCGGGCTGCTGGGCATCGCGGTCTCCCCGTCGTACGCCAGCGACCGCACCGTCTTCGTCTACTACACCACCGCGCAGGACAACCGGATCGCCAAGCTACGACTGGGCAGTCCGCCCACCCCGATCCTCACCGGCATCCCGAAGGCCGGGAACCACGACGGCGGCGGGCTGGGTTTCGGCCCGGACGGCTACCTCTACGCCAGCACGGGCGACGCCGGCAAGGCGGCCAACGCGCAGGACCCGAAGAGCCTCGGCGGCAAGATCCTTCGGATCACCACGGAGGGCAAGCCCGCGCCGGGCAACCCCACCCCCGCCTCCCCGGTCTGGTCACTGGGCCACCGCAACGTGCAGGGCATCGCCTGGACCCCCGACAAACGGATGTACGCGGTGGAGTTCGGCCAGAACACCTGGGACGAGATCAACCAGATCACCAAGGGCGGCAACTACGGCTGGCCGCAGGCCGAGGGACGCGTCGACGATCGGCGCTACATCGACCCGATCGTGCAGTGGCCCACCGCCGATGCCTCCTGCTCCGGCCTGGCCGCGGCGGAGCGCCTGCTGGTCACCGCCTGCCTGCGCGGGCAGCGGCTCTGGCTGGTCGAGCTGACCGCGAACGGCACCGTGCTCGGCGCGCCCCACGAGCTGCTGACCGGCAGATACGGCCGGCTGCGGGCCGCCGCGCTCGCCCCGGACGGCTCGGTCTGGGTGAGCACCTCCAACCGGGACGGGCGGGGCAAACCGGCCGCGGAGGACGACCGAATACTGCGGCTGGTCTTCGCCGACGGCGGGGCCGGACGCAGCTGAGGCCCGGCCGTCGGACGGCCGGAAAGTTGAGCAGGCCCGGGCACCCCTCGGGTTTCCCACGATCCCTCACTGGGCAGGTCAGGACTTGAACATGGACGGCCAGGAGAACGAACAGCACAGCACCGGGGCCGGGG
This sequence comes from Micromonospora sp. NPDC048999, assembly GCF_040649295.1. Taxonomy (NCBI): domain Bacteria; kingdom Bacillati; phylum Actinomycetota; class Actinomycetes; order Micromonosporales; family Micromonosporaceae; genus Micromonospora; species Micromonospora sp. NPDC048999. The sequence goes on from NZ_JBEZFI010000004.1 coordinate 181,833, forward strand.
CGGCCCCGGAGAACGGCCGCGCCCGCCGCCGGGCGTTCCGCATGCCGCGGGCCGGACAGTGGGTCGCCGGGCTGCGCCGGCTCGGCATCATGCTGGCCGTACTCGTGGTCGCCCTGACCGGAGTCGTCGCCGGCACGTACGCCGGTGGGCATCAGGGCACCGACATCGGGCCGTTCCGCGCCGAGCTGAGCCTGAGCCCGTCGCTGGGCGGCGGCACCACCGTCGACGTGCCGCCGCTGGGCGCGCTGCGGTTGGACAGCCACAGCGGGCCGGCCTACCTGACCGTGCGGCTGGGCTCGCTGGACCAGGGGCGCACCGAGGCGTTGCTCGACGACCCGGCGAGCATCAGCCGGGCCAGCCAGTCCGCCGTCGAGGACATCCGCGCCGGCGTGCTGCGCCTCGGGCTCAAGACGCTCGCCTGGACGGTGCTGGCCACCCTGCTACTGGCCGGGCTGACCTTTCGGAACTCACGCCGGACGGCCTGGGCCGGCGGTCTGGCGCTGGCGATCACCTCGGGCAGCCTCGGGCTGGCCGCCGCCACCGTCCGCCCGCAGTCGATCGAGGAGCCCCGCTACGAGGGGCTGCTGGTCAACGCGCCGGCGATTGTCGGCGACGCGCGGCGGATCGCCAACGACTACACCAAGTACGCCGACCAACTCCAGCGGATGGTCGGGAACGTCAGCAAGCTCTACACCACGGTCTCGGCGCTGCCGGTGTACGAGCCGGCCCCCGGCACCACCCGCGTGCTGCACGTCTCCGACATGCACCTCAACCCGGCCGGCTGGTCGCTGATCCGCACCATCGTCGAGCAGTTCGGCATCGACGTGGTGATCGACACCGGCGACATCACCGACTGGGGCAGCGAGCCCGAGGCGTCCTACGTCGGCTCGATCAGCCTGCTCAAGAAGCCGTACGTCTACATCCGCGGCAACCACGACTCGGCGCGGACGGCCGCGGCGGTGGCCCAGCAGCCGAACGCGATCGTGCTGGACAACTCGACGACCACGGTGTCCGGGCTGACCATCGCCGGCATCGCCGACCCGCGGTTCACCCCCGACAAGGAGACCTCCCCGGCCGGCAGCGACCTCACCCCGCAGGTCGCCGACCAGGTGATCGGTGCCGGCGAGAAGCTGGCAACCACGGTGCAGAACTCGCCGACGAAGGTGGACATCGCGCTGGTGCACGACCCGGCCTCGGCCGGGCCGCTCTCCGGCATCACCCCGCTGGTGCTGGCCGGGCACCTGCACGAACGGCAGGTGGCGAAGCTGCCGCAGGTGCCGGACAAGGAGCCGACCACGCTGATGGTGGAGGGCTCCACCGGCGGTGCCGGCCTGCGCGGCCTGGAGGGCGAGAAGCCCACCCCGCTGACGATGACCGTGCTCTACTTCGACCAGCAGAAGATGCTCCAGGCGTACGACGAGATCACCGTGGGCGGCACCGGCCAGTCGCAGGTCAGCCTGGAGCGGCACGTGATCAAGGAGCCGGAGAAGGGCGCCCAGGTGCCGGTCACCCCGACGCCCGGCCGGGGCGGGGTCGAGTCCCCGACCCCGACCCCGACCGCCACCCGCTGACCCCGGCCGGGCGGCTCCCCGCGAAAGCGAGGAGCCGCCCGGCGGGCCCCGGTCAGCGCAGCGCGAGCGCGGCGAGGGCGGCGTTGACGATGCTGCCGGGCAGCAGGTCGTGCAGCTCGTACAGCTCTCGGACGCTGCCGGACTGGCCGAACTCGTCCACCCCGAGCGGCACCGCCGGAACGCCGAGGGCCGAACCGATCCAGGCCATCGCGTGCGAGGCGGCGTCGTGCACGGTCACCACCGGCACCCGGTCGACGAAGGCCGACCGCAGCGCGCCGGGCACGCTCGGCACGGTCGCCGTGCGGACGCCCTGGCGCAGGGTCCGCTGCCAGGCCCGGTAGAGCCGGTCCAGGCTCGTCACGTCGATCACGTGCGCGGCGATGCCCTCCTCGGCCAGCTCGGCGGCGGCGGCAAGGACCTCGGGCAGCACCGCGCCGGAGGCGGCGAGCTGCACGACCGGGGCGTCCACCAGGTGCGGGTACGTCTCGTGCGCATCCACCAGCCGGTACGCCCCGGCGACCACCTGCCGGCGCAGCACCGCGTCACCGAGCCGGGCCCGGGCCGCCTCGAACGGCGCCTGGTCGATGGGGCGGGTGCTGAGCCGGAAGTAGTACGCCCCGTCCTCGACGGGCGCGGCGGTGGTGGCGGGCGCCGCCCCCTGTGCGATCTGGCCGAGCGCGTCGCAGAGCAGCCAGTCGAGGCTGCCGGCGTACGCGGGCTCGAGGAAGGTGACCCCGGGCAGCTCCAGACCGACCGAGGCGGTGATGGTGGACTGGTGGGCGCCGCCCTCCGGGGCGAGCGTGATACCGGACGGGGTGCCGGCGACCACGAACCGGGAGCCGGAGTAGGTGCCGTAGAGGAAGGCGTCCAGGCCGCGCAGCACGAACGGGTCGTAGACCGTGCCGACCGGCAGCAGCGGCTGCCCGGACAGGTCCCACGACAGGCCGAGCTGGCCGAGCAGCAGGAACAGGTTCATCTCGGAGATGCCCAGCTCGATGTGCTGGCCCGCCGGGCTCTCCGTCCAGCGCAGCATCCGGTCCTCGGTCCAGGACCGCTGCTCGGTCGGGGCGAACACGCCCGTCTTGTTGATGAACCCGGCCAGGTTGGTGGAGGTGGCCACGTCCGGTGCGGTGGTGACCAGGTAGGGGGCCACGTTCGCGTCCCGGGCCAGGTCGACCAGCACCCGGCCGAAGACCTCCTGGGTGGAGACGGGCTTGTTCGCGCGTACCTTGGTGCTCTCCGGAACGCTGATCCCCAGCGCCCGCTCGCGCGGCGCGCGGGACAGCGCCTCCCGACGCTCCGCGGTCCGGACGCCGGCCGGGGAGGCCGGGTCGAGGCGGTCCCACTCGCTCTCGGCCGTCAGGCCGTGCGCGACGCGCAGCGCGTCGACCTGCTCGGTGGTGAGCAGCGCGGAGTGGTTGCGCGGGTTGCCGGCGATCGGCAACCCCCAGCCCTTGACGGTGTAGGCGAAGACCACGCTGGGCCGGTCGGTGACCGCGTCGCACTGGGCGTACGCGTCGAGCATGGCAGCCAGGTCGTGCCCGCCCAGGTCGGTGACGAGCGGGCCCAACTCGCCGTCGGGAATGTCGGCCACGAAGGCGGACACCTCGGCCGGGGCACCGTCGAGGAACTGCTTGCGCAGGTCCGCTCCGGCCAGCCCGAACAGCGACTGGTACTGCTCGTTAGGCATCCGGTCGATCCAGTCGCGCAGCGCCTCGCCGCCCGGCCGGGCGTACGCCTCGGCGAGCTTGCGGCCGTACTTGACCTCGACGACGTGCCAGCCGGCGGCCTCGAACTGGCCGCGCCACTGGTTGATCCGGATGCCCGGGACGACCCGATCCAACGACTGGCGGTTGAAGTCGACCAGCCACATCACGTTGCCCAGGCCGGTGGTGGCCGGGTCGGCGACGGCCTCCCAGATGTTGCCCTCGTCGAGCTCGGCGTCGCCGATCAGGGCGATGAACCGGGAGTGCGGACGCTCGCCGAAGTGCGCGTCGACGTAGCGGCGGGTGACCGCGGCGAACAGCGGCGCGGCGGCGCCCAGGCCCACCGAGCCGGTGGAGAAGTCCACCTCGTCCGGGTCCTTGGTCCGCGACGGGTACGACTGCAACCCGCCGCGCGCCCGCAGCTTCGGCAGGTACGACCGGTCCAGGTTGCCGAGCAGGTACTGGATGGCGTGGAAGACGGGCGAGGCGTGCGGCTTGACCGCCACCCGGTCCTCGCCGTTCAGGTGGGCGAACCAGAGCGCGGTCATCGCGGTGGCCAGGGAGGCGCTGGACGCCTGGTGGCCGCCGACCTTCACCCCGTCGCCGGCGTTCCGGTCGTGGTTGGCCGCGTCCACGATGCGGGTGGCGAGCCAGAGCACCCGCCGCTGGATCTCGTCAAGGACGTCGAGGTCGTGTTGGTTCACGGTGGCTCCATCTGGGCGTCGCCGTTGACGCCCACGCGAAATACGGCGCGGATCACGCGCCTGGTCGAATGGCTGGAGGCCGCCGCCGGGTCACGGCGGCGGCCTCCCGAGGACGAGCGTTATTAGGGGCCCCTCCTACGCCCGAGGCGTTGAGAGGGGGCCCTTCCTTACACCTCAGGCGCCGAGGCGCTCCAAGATCAGCTCGCGGACGGTCTTGGCATCCGCCTGGCCGCGGGTGGTCTTCATGACCGCGCCGACCAGGGCACCGGCCGCGGCGACCTTACCGCTGCGGACCTTGTCGGCGACGTCCGGGTTGGCGGCGATCGCCGCGTCCACGGCGGCGGTGAGCGCGCCGGTGTCGGAGACCACCTCCAGGCCCCGGTTGGTCATGATCTCGGTCGGCGAGCCCTCGCCGGCCACCACGCCCTCCAGGACGGTACGGGCCAGCTTGTCGTTGAGCTTGCCGGCGTCGACCAGGCCCTGCAGCTCGGCGACCTGCGCCGGGGTGGCCCCGACGTCGGCCAGCTCCACGCCGGTCTCGTTGGCCCGCCGGGACAGCTCGCCCAGCCACCACTTGCGGGCGGCGGCCGGCGTGGCGCCGGCGGCCACGGTGGCCTCGATCAGCTCGACCGCGCCGGCGTTCAGCACGGACTGCATGTCCAGGTCGGACAGGCCCCACTCCTGCTGCAGCCGGCGGCGGTGCAGCCGGGGCAGCTCCGGCAGGGCGGCCTTCAGCTCGGCCACCCAGGCGGTGTCCGGCGCAAGCGGGACCAGGTCCGGCTCCGGGAAGTAGCGGTAGTCGGTGGCGGTCTCCTTGGAGCGGCCGGGCGTGGTGTCCCCGGTGTCCTCGTGGAAGTGCCGGGTCTCCTGGGTGATCTTGCCGCCGGCGTCGAGCACCGACGCCTGGCGCAGCATCTCCGAGCGGACCGCCCGCTCGACCGAGCGCAGCGAGTTGACGTTCTTGGTCTCGGTGCGGGTGCCCCACTCCTCGCCCGGCTTGTTCAGCGAGGTGTTGACGTCACAGCGCAGCGAGCCCTCCTCCATCCGGACGTCGGAGACGCCCAGCGAGCGGAGCACGTCGCGCAGCTCGGTGACGTACGCCCGGGCCACCTCCGGCGCGAGCGCGGCGGTGCCGGGGATCGGCTTGGTGACGATCTCGACCAGCGGGATGCCGGCCCGGTTGTAGTCGACCAGCGACTCGGTCGCGCCGTGGATCCGGCCGGTGGCTCCGCCGACGTGCAGCGTCTTGCCGGTGTCCTCCTCCAGGTGCACCCGCTCGATGCCGATCCGTACCAGCTCGCCGTTGACCTCGACGTCCAGGTAGCCGTCAAAGCAGAGCGGCTCGTCGTACTGGCTGATCTGGAAGTCCTTCGGCATGTCCGGGTAGAAGTAGTTCTTCCGGGCGAACCGGCACCACTGCGCGACCGAGCAGTTCAGCGCCAGCCCGATCCGGATGGTCGCCTCGATGGCGGCCTTGTTGGCCACCGGCAGCGAGCCGGGCAGGCCCAGGCAGACCGGGCAGACCCGGGTGTTCGGCTCGCCGCCGAAGTCGGTCGGGCAACCGCAGAACATCTTGGTGTTCGTGCCCAGCTCGACGTGGGTCTCCAGGCCGATCACCGGTTCGTACCGCGCGACGACCTCGTCGTACGCGGGCAGCGTCGTGGTCATGAGAACCTCAGCTTTCGGGCGGTAGCCGGCGCGCGGCGGCATCCGGAAACAACTGGCCAAGCCTAGTGCGGTCTTCACTAACGTTCACCGGGGGTCCGGTGGGCGTTGTGAATCCTCGCCGAATGGCGAGCGACTCCCCACCACCGGATGGTGGTGGGGCGGGCCTCCGCAGGCCAACTGATCCTCTCGCCGCCACGGGTGGGCGACGGGGATCACGCCGGGACCGGCCGGCACCGGGTAGGTGTCGGCCAGCTCGACGGTGCGTAACCACCTCCGGCAGCACGACGGCAGCGATGGGGGTGGTGGGTCCGCCGCCCGGGGTACGGGTGGCGATGATGGCAGCCGCGATCAGGTCACGGTGCCCGGTGAAGCGGCAGTGTGGGCAGGTCAGGGTCCGCCCACGGGGTTTCGGCACCCGCCGCCCGCAGGCGGGGCAGGTCGACGACGTGCCGCGTTCGTTGACGGGGTCGACGACGATGCCCGCCAGGGTGGCCTTGTCTTCCAGGATTTGCATGAGGCGGCCGATCTGCCACTGCCGTAGCCGCAGGTTGTGCCGCCGCCCCGCATCCAGGTCCAACACACCCCGCGGGTCACCGACCCGGAGCACACCGACCCGCTGCTCGACCGCCCAGGACACAACCGTGGCGGCGGCTTCGTGCTGGGCCTGCCGGACCCTGCGGCGATGCCGGCCCTCGACCAGCCGTGCCCGGCGGCGGTACTTGCGCCACCGCCGCGACCCCCGCTGGCCCGGTTTCGGAGCGCGGCGTGAGACGGCACGGCGGCGGGATTTGGTGTCGGCCAGGTGCATACGATGCTCGGCGCGAATCGCCCGCCCCGACACCAACAATCCCGCACCATCCGGGCCCGCGACGGCGTAGGGGTGAATGATCCCTAGATCCACACCGGCCACCCGGGCCGGGTCCGGCCCCTCACCCGACGCGTAGCTGGCCATGGGGACTTCGGCGGTCACGTCCAGAAACAGCCGACCACCCTCACACAGCAGGGTGACCGACCGAACCTGCTCGACCGGGTACGGCACCTCCCGGGCCAGGCGCACCCACAACGGCGGTCTGCCCTTGGCCACCGGTATCCGCACCCGCCGCCCGTCAATGCCAAACGTGCCGTGATACCAGCGCACCGGCATCAACCCACGGCGTCGGCGCGGAAACCGCGCCGACGAATCACCATCCCTGCGGCGTTTCGCTGCGGCGAACCACGCATCCGAGAACCGGCGCAACACCGACCGGGCACCCGCCGAGTCCAACTCGCCGAAGGTGCCCGGCCCCGATCCGGACAGCTCCCGAAACAACTCCTTATGACCAGCCAGCGGCACGTCGCGGCGGCGGCGCCGCCACTCGTTGATCTCCAAAACGCACGCCCACGCGTCACCGGCCGAACGCATCAGCCCGAAACACCGCCGCCGCTGCCCCGGCGTCAGTCGCAGAGCGACACGCGCCGTGCGATGCACGACCCGAGGCGCGGCAGGATCCCGACGACGAGGCACGAACCATACCCAACACCATCGCTACGACAATTCCGCAGCGGCTAACCCAGCGAACGTTAGTAGACACCACATGCCGCTCGGCCTGTCCCGCCTTTGGTGGGGCGTCACCCACCCGCCGTGAACCGCTGGCGGCGGACGCGGACCGCGAGGAGGACCATCCCACCGATGGCGATCGCGGCGACGCCCAGCAACAGCGTGGTGGCCAGGTTCGATCCGGTGACCGGAAGCCCGGGCCCGGCCGTGGCCGACGGCGTCGGCGTGCCCGGCGTGCCCGGCGAGGTCGACGTCGGGGCCGGGGTCGGGGTGGAGGTCGCCGTCGGGTTCGGGGTCGGCGGGGAGGGCGCGGCGTCGATGACGACGGTCACCTCGGCCGTGGCAAACGTCGCCGTGCCGGTTGCTTTGACCGTGAAGGTGAGGCTGCCCTCGGCCGCCGGAGTGCCGCTGAGCACGCCGTCCCTGCCGAGGTGGAGCCCACCGGGCAGATCGCCGTCGACCACGTCGAACGTGATGTTCGAGTCGCCGGTGGCGGTGAACCGGAACGAGTACGCCTTGCCGACCGTGCCCTTGGGCGGCGCCCCCGACGTGATCTTGACTGCCGGGTCGGCGATGACGACCGTGACGTCCTGCTCGACGTAGAAGCCGTTCGCGTCGATCAGCCGGATCTCGAACGAGTAGCTGCCCGGCTTGTCCGGCGTACCCGACAAGGTCCGCGACAGCGACGCCAACGCCATGCCCGGCGGCAACGCACCGGCCCGCAACGCCAGCGTGTACGGCGCGGTGCCACCCGAGGCCGTGAACGTGTACGTCGGATACTCCTGATCGGTGTACCAGGGCGAGGTGGGGACGCCCGAGGTCAGGGTGATCGTGGGTGCCACCACCTCGACGGTCACGTCCTGCTCGGCGTAGAAGCCGTTCGCGTCGGACAGCCGGATCCGGAACGAAAAGGTGCCCGGGCTGGTCGGCGTGCCCGAGAGCTTCCGCGACAGCGACGACAACGCCATCCCCACCGGCAACGAACCCGACCGCAACGACAGCGTGTACGGCTCGGTGCCACCCGACCCGGTGAACGTGTGCGTCGGATACGCCTCATAGGCGGTGACCGAGGAGGTGGGGGTCCCCGAGGTGATGGTGATCGTGGGTGCGACCACCACGACGGTCACGTCCTGCTCGGCGTAGAGGCCGGTCGCGTCGGTCATCCGGATCTCGAACGAGTAGCTGCCCGGCTTCTCCGGGGTACCCGACAAGGTCCGCGACAGCGACGCCAACGCCATCCCCACCGGCAACGCACCCGACCGCAACGACAGCGTGTACGGCGCGGTGCCGCCCGAGGCCGTGAACGTGTGCGTCGGATACGCCTCATAGGCGGTGACCGGGGAGGTGGGGGTGCCCGAGGTGATGGTGACGGTCGCGGCAGCCGCCGGCTGCGCCGTGCCGAACAGCAGCGCCAGGAGCACCGAGAAAATCATGATCGGCTGCAGCTTCTTCATCGCCCGTCCAGGAATTGATCGATAAAGCCATTCGTGGTCGCCAGTGGAATCCGACGATATCCAATCAGGACCAGTGATGCGGCCCAACGGACCGAACAGTGACCGCGTGTCGCCGGTCGTGCCACAGCTCGAACCTGGCAGAGAAGGCCGGCGTCGACGGGAGACTCCCGTCGACGCCGGCCCGGCGATACGTGCGCGTCAGAGCGCGGGCGGGGTGAACGTGCCGACCGCGGACTCCAGGGCGGCGGCGACCCGGTACATCCGGTCGTCGGCCATCGTCGGCGCCATGATCTGGAAACCGACCGGGAGCCCCTCGGAGAGACCACACGGAACCGAGATGGCCGGTCCGCCGTACAGGTTGGTCGGAATGGTGAACAGGTCGGCCAGGTACATCTGGTACGGGTCGGAGGTGCGCGCCCCGATCGGGAACGCCACGAACGGGGTGGTCGGCGAGATGAGCGCGTCCACCCGCTCGAACGCCGCGGTGAAGTCCCGGGTGATCAGGGTGCGTACCTTCTGCGCCTGGCCGTAGTAGGCGTCGTAGTAGCCCGAGGAGAGCGCGTACGTGCCGACCATGATGCGCCGCTTGACCTCGGGGCCGAAACCGGCCTCGCGGGTCAGCGACATGACCTCCTCCAGCGACCGGTTGCCGTCGTCGCCGACCCGCAGGCCGAACCGGACGCCGTCGAACCGGGCCAGGTTGGAGGAGCACTCGCTCGGCGCGATCAGGTAATACGCCGGCAGCGCGTACTTGAAGTGCGGGCAGGAGACCTCGACGATCTCGGCGCCCAGCTTGGCCAGCCGCTCGACCGACTCGCGGAACGCGGCCATCACGCCCGGCTCGGCGCCCTCGCCGGTGAACTCGGTGACCACGCCGAGCTTGACGCCGGTCAGGTCGCCGGTGGCGCCGAGCTTCGCGGCGGCGACCACGTCCGGCACCGGGGCCGGGATCGAGGTGGAGTCGCGCGGGTCGTGACCGCCGATCACCTGGTGCAGCAGCGCGGCGTCCAGCACCGTACGGGCGCACGGGCCGGGGGTGTCCAGCGACGACGAGAACGCGACCAGGCCGTAGCGGGAGGTGCCGCCGTAGGTGGGCTTCGCGCCGACGGTGCCGGTGACCGCGCCCGGCTGGCGGATCGAGCCGCCGGTGTCCGAGCCGATCGACAGCGGCGCCTCGTACGCGGCCAGCGCCGCGGCGCTGCCGCCGCCGGAGCCGCCCGGGATGCGGTCGAGGTCCCACGGGTTATGCGTCGGCCCGTACGCGGAGTATTCGGTGGAGGAGCCCATGGCGAACTCGTCCATGTTGGTCTTGCCGAGCATCACCGTGCCCGCGTCGCGCAGCCGCTGCACGATCGTCGCGTCGTACGGCGGGCGCCAGCCCTCCAGGATCTTCGAGCCGACGGTGGTCGGCACGCCCTTGGTGGTGAGCACGTCCTTCACTGCGACCGGCACGCCCGCGAGGGGGCCCAGCTCGTCGCCGGCGGCCCGGCGTTCGTCGACCGTGCGGGCGGCGGCCAGCGCGCCCTCGGTGTCGACGTGCAGGAAGGCGTGCACGCGGTCCTCGACGGCGGAGATCCGGTCCAGGTGGGCCCGGGTCACTTCAACCGCAGAGGTTTCACCCTTCGCCACCAGCCCGGCGATCTCGGCCGCGCTCAGCTTGGTCAGGTCGGTCATGAGGCCACATCCTCGTCCAGGATCCGCGGGACGCGGAACCGCTGCTCCTCGGCGTCGGGCGCACCCGACAGCGCCTCCTGCGGGGTCAGGCACGGCGTCACCACGTCCTCACGCAGGACGTTGGTCAGCGGCACCGAGTGGGAGGTCGGCGGGATGTCCGCCGCGGCGACCTCGCCGACCTGGGCGACCGACTGGAGGATCACGTCGAGCTGACCGGCGAAGGTGTCCAGCTCCTCATCGGTGACGGCGAGCCGCGACAGTCGCGCGAGGTGCGCGACCTCCTCGCGGGAGATGGCGGCCATGACGACCCCTTCCTGGCTGAGTGCTGCGTGCCGACCTGCCCGCGTGCCGCGCAGGTGGTGACGCGCCGAGTCTATGGGTCGGGCCCTCCGGCGGTGCCTCCGGCTCCCCGGCGGCCACCGCCCGAGGCGGCCGGCCCACACATCGGGCGGGTGGTCAACCACGCGGATGGTTACGCTGCCCGTCCGCGTCGGCGGTCGCCACCGGGTGGACCGGGCGGTATCGGGACAGCCAGGCGACCAGCTCCCCGGCCGGCATCGGCCGGGCGTGGAACCAGCCCTGGGCGATGTCGCAGCCGGCGGCGTGCAGCAGCCGCCAGGTGCGCTCGTCCTCCACCCCCTCGGCCACCACGCGCAGCCCGAGCGCCCCGGCCAGCTCGATCATCGACCGGACGATCGCCGCGTCGTCCGGGTCCTCGGCCATGCCGAGCACGAACGACCGGTCCACCTTCACCTCGGACAGCGGCAGCCGGCGCAGGTGCTGCAACGACGAGTAGCCGGTGCCGAAGTCGTCCAGCGCGATGCCGACGCCGATCCGGTGCAGCTGCGAGATGCTGGCCAGCACCCGTCGCGGGTCGGCCATCAGGGCGCCCTCGGTGATCTCCACCTGGAGCCGGTCCGGGCGTACGCCGTAGCCGGCGAGCCGGTCGGCGATCTGGTCGGCGATCTCGCCGGTGTGCAGGTCCCGGACGCTGACGTTGAGCGCGGCCCGCAGCGTGAGGCCGGCCGCCGACCACTTGGCGAGCTGCTCCACCACGTCGTCCACCACCCGCCGGGTGAGCAGCCGCATCACCGCGCTCTGCTCGGCGACCTGGATCAGCTCCCCCGGGTCGACCATGCCCCGGCGCGGGTGCCACCAGCGCAGCAACGCCTCGACCCCGACCACCTCACCGGTGGCGATCTCGATCTGCGGCTGGTAATACATCGTGATCTCGCCCGGGTCCCCGGCCGGGTCGTCCGCGCCGCCGGCCACGGGCGAACTCTCGACGCGGACGCGGGAGACGGCCTCGGGGCCGGTGGCCCGGGCCCGCCGACGAATCGGATCGGCGTTGGCGACGATCCGGTTGATCAGCTCGTCGTTGTGCGGCGCCTCGACGCGTTCGCGCCGCCGTAGCCGCCACCGCCCCGACCCGCCGCTCGTCCGGGCGGCGCCGCCGGCGCGGCCACCGTTGCGGGGCAGGGCCCGGCCGTCGCGGGTGGGCCCGGTCAGGCCGGGCGCGGGAGCGAGGGTGGCGCCGTCTCCCCCGCGTACGCCGGGCGGCTCCTGGGCGGCGACGGCGGGCGTGGTCTCCAGGACGCGGCGCAGGTCGGCGAGGAGACTGAGCCGTTCCGCGGAGTTGTGGTCGGACTCGGCCGCGTACACGGCGACGGTGTCGTTGCGGTGCTTGGCGTCGTACATGGCCACGTCGGCGTGGCGCATCAGGGTGACGAAGTCCTCGCCGTGCTCGGGGAAGATCGCAATGCCGATCGAGCCGCCCACGTCCAGCGGCAGCCCGTCCAGCGGGACCGGTTCGGCCAGTGCGGCGACCACCCGGTCGGCCAGCTCACGCGCGTGGTCGGTGCCGGTGAGCCGGGGCACGACGATGGCGAACTCGTCGCCGCCGAGGCGGGCCACCAGATCACCCTCGCCCACCACGGCGGTCAGCCGGGCGCTCACCTCGACCAGCAGCCGATCCCCCACCGCGTGCCCGAGGGCGTCGTTGACGTGCTTGAACCGGTCCAGGTCGAGCAGCAGCAGGGCCAGGTGGGCGTCCGGCTCGCCGCGGGCGGCCCGCTCGGCGTGCAGGTGCACCTGCTCGGCCACCTCGGCCAGCAGCGCCTTGCGGTTCGGCAGCCCGGTGAGCGGGTCGAGGGCGGCCAACTGCTCCCGCTCGGTGGAGAGCCGGGCCATCCGGTAGACGGCGAACAGCGGCACCAGCACCAGCGGGATCAGCGCGGCGCTGGCCCGGGCGGCGGCGATCAGCACCGGGGCGAGCAGCAGCAGCGAGCCGGTGGAGAGCAGTTCGTAGCCCAGGCCGAGCCGGACCCGGGGCCACCAGCGGGCACCGAAACGCACCCGGATCGCGGTGGTGACCAGGCCGTAGTTGACCGCGAACCAGGCCGCCGCGGCGCCGCCCACCGCTGCCACCTCCGCCCAACGCAGCTGCCCACTGTGGAAGAGGTCGCCGGCACCGAGCCGGGTGACCAGGTACGCGGCGCCGAGCGCGCAGGCGTACTGGGCGGCGTTGAAGCCGGTCCGCCACAGGGCGTATCCCAGCCGCCAGCCGGAGACGGCCACCGCCACGGCCTGCACGGCGACCGCCGGGCCGAGCCCCCAGCCGAGCAGGATGGCGAAGGTGAAGCAGGTCGACGGGAAGACCGCCGAGGCCCGGCGCCGACCGGGTGGCACGAACGGCCGGGCGTCACAGGCGACGGCGAGCACCGCCATGGTCCAGAACGCGGCCGGCATACCGGGCAGCCGGTCGGGCAGCCGGGCCAGCGGGCCGGCCGAGACGAGCACGGCCAGGGCGCCGATCGCGACGACGAACCCGAAGAACGGCGCACCGCGCCCGGGCGGAACGGAGTTGCGCGGGTCGCCGGTCTCCATCGCACCTCCCGGGGACGGCCCCGGCGTGCGCCATCCACACGCCGTACGCCAATCAAACGCCCTGGGCGCCGAATTTCCCCACACGACAGTCACGAACCGGTCGTAGTCGTAATTAAGTTGGTATACGCGACGCGGCCCCGCCAAGATTCACTCTGCGCCCGGGTCAGCTCTCGATGCGGGCCACCTCTCGGGCCGCCTCCGGGCCGGACTCCAGCAGCACCCGGAAGCCCTCCTCGTCGAGGACCGGCAGTTTCAGGCTGGCCGCCTTGTCGGCCTTGGAACCGGGGTTGTCCCCGACCACCACGAAGCCGGTTTTCTTGGAGACCGACCCGGTGACCTTGCCGCCCCGGCTCTGGATCGCCTCGGAGGCCTGGTCACGGCTGAACCCGGTCAGGGTGCCGGTCACCACCACGGTCACCCCTTCGAGGGGGCGTGGCCCCTCCTCGCCGGCCTCCTCGGCCATCCGTACGCCGGCCTCGGCCCACTTGCGGACGACGTCTCGGTGCCAGTCGACGGCGAACCACTCCTTGAGGCTCGCGGCGATGGTCGGGCCGACGCCGTCCACCGAGGACAGCTCCTCCTCGCCAGCGTCCTTGATCGCCTCGATCGAGCGGAAGTGCCGGGCGAGGGCCTGCGCCGCGGTCGGCCCGACGTGCCGGATGGAGAGCGCGACCAGCACCCGCCACAGGTCCCGTTCCTTGGCCACGGCCAGGTTGTCCAGCAGCTTGGTGGCGTTGGTGCCCAGGCTGCCGTCCTTGTTGACGAAGAACGGCGAACGGGCGAGCTGCTCGGCGTCGAGGGCGAACAGGTCGCCCTCGTCCTGGATGATCGAGGCGTCGAGCAGGGCCGCGGCGCCCTTGTAGCCGAGCACCTCGATGTCGAAGGCGCCCCGGCCGGCCAGGTGGAAGACCCGCTCCCGCAGCTGTGCCGGGCAGCTGCGGCTGTTGGGGCAGCGGATGTCGACATCCGCCTCCTTCTCCGGCCGCAGCGGGGTGCCGCAGGCCGGGCAGGTGTCCGGCATGACGAACGGGCGGGCGTCGGCGGGGCGTAGGTCGACCACCGGGCCGAGCACCTCGGGGATGACATCGCCGGCCTTGCGCAGCACCACCGTGTCGCCGATCAGCACGCCCTTGCGCTCCACCTCACGGGCGTTGTGCAGGGTGGCCAGCGCGACCGTGGAGCCGGCCACGCGGACCGGTTCGAGGACGGCGAACGGGGTGACCCGGCCGGTGCGGCCGACGTTGACGTCGATGTCGAGCAGCTTGGTGGTCACCTCCTCCGGCGGGTATTTGAAGGCGATCGCCCAGCGCGGCGCGCGGCTGGTCGAGCCGAGCCGCCCCTGGATCGAGACCGGGTCGACCTTGACCACCACGCCGTCGATCTCGTGCTCGACGTCGTGCCGGTGCTCGGCGTAGTGGGCGATGTATCCCGCCACCCCGGCCAGGTCGGGCACCACCCGCCAGCGGTCGCTGGTCGGCATCCCCCACGCCTTCAGCGCCGCGTACGACTCGGACTGCGTCGCCGGCTGGAAGCCCCGGCGGGCGCCGATGCCGTGGACCACGAGGCGCAACGGCCGGGAGGCGGTGATCCGCGGGTCCTTCTGGCGCAGGCTGCCGGCGGCGGCGTTGCGCGGGTTGGCGAACGGCGCCTTGCCCTGCTCGACCAGGCCGGCGTTGAGGTCGGCGAAGGCGGCGACCGGGAAGTAGATCTCGCCGCGTACCTCCAGGAGCTCCGGCACGTCCGGGAAGTCGTCGGCGGGGGTCAGCCGGGCCGGCACGTCCTTGATGCTGCGTACGTTGGCGGTGACGTCCTCGCCGGTGCGACCGTCGCCCCGGGTGGCGGCCCGGACCAGCCGGCCCTTCTCGTAGGTCAGGTTGATGGCCAGGCCGTCGACCTTCAGCTCGCAGAGGTAGGACGCCGGGCCGCCGGCGTCCCGCTCGACTCGCTCGGCCCAGGCGGCCAGCTCCTCGTCGGCGAAGGCATTGTCCAGCGAGAGCATCCGCTCGGCGTGGGTGACCGGGGTGAAGTCGGTGGAGAAGGTGCCGCCGACCCGCTGGGTCGGCGAGTCGGGCGTGCGCAGCGCCGGATATTCCGCTTCGAGCGCCTCCAGCTCGCGCAGCTGCCGGTCGAACTCGGCGTCGGTGATGGTCGGCGCGTCGAGCACGTAGTAGCGGTACTGGTGCTCGGTGAGCTCCTGGCTCAGTGTGGCGTGCCGCTCCCGCGCCTCCGGGGTCGGCTCGGCGCCCGCCGCCGCCTCCTGCGCGGGGCTGATCGCCTGGGGAACCGCTTCGTCGGACACCCTGCCGCCTTCTGACACCGCGTCGACCTCCCGTGTTCGTGCTACCTCCGCACGGTAGCGGGCTGGGCTGACAATCGTCCCGCCACCCGCCCTGACCTGTGATCGGACCGGCCGGGCGGGTCAGTCGTGGGGGGCGGCGAGGGTGGTGAGTTGGTCGGCGTACTCGATGCGGGCGGCCCAGTCGGCGGGCCAGGCGGACAGGCCGTGGGCGGCGCCGACGAAGGCGCCGGCCAGGGCGGCGATCGAGTCCGAGTCGCCGGCGGTGGTGGCGCCCCGGGCCAGCGCGCCGACCGGGTCGTCGGCGTGCCGCAAAGCACAGAGCAGCGCGGTGGCCAGGGCCTCCTCGGCGATCCAGCCCTCGCCGGTGAGCCGGCACGGGTCGCCGCCGTCGTCCGGGCGGGCCAGCGCCGCGCCGAGCCGGTCGAGTGCGCGCCGGCACTCGTCCCAACCCCGGGCGATGAACTCCTCCGGCGTCGACTCGCCCGGGCGCTGCCACAGGTCGCCGAGCCAGTCGGCCCGGTAGACGGTCCGCTGCTCCCGGGCCCGCGCGGCGAGCAGGCCCGGCAGCTCGACGAGCGCGGCGCCGTCGCGCAGCAACCGGACCGCGTACGCGGTCAGCTCGCTGGCGGCCAGGCCGGTCGGGTGGCCGTGGGTCAGGCCGGCCTGGAGCTGGGCCAGCCCGGCGAGGGTGTCGAGGTCGACGTCGAGCAGCCCGACCGGGGTGACCCGCATGTTGGCGCCGCAGCCCTTCGAACCGGCGATGGTCGCTTCCTGCCAGCGGGTGCCCAGGGACAGCTCGGCACAGGCCCGCAGGCAGGTCATCCCGGGCGCACGGTTGTTGTCGGGACTGGCCGCCCAGTCCAGGAAGCGCTGCCGCAACAGCGGCTCCACCACCTGCGGGGTGAACGCCGGCGCCTCATGCAGCGCCCAGGCGACGGCGAGCGCCATCTGGGTGTCGTCGGTGACCAACGCCGGGTCGCCCGTCAGCTCGCGAGGGCCGGTCGGACCGTACCGGCGGACGATCTCGGCGACGGTCAGGAACTCGGTGGGCTTGCCCAGGGCGTCGCCGTAGGCGAGGCCGAAGAGCGAACCGGAGGCGCGGCGCGGCGCGGAGTCGATCACGGTCGCGATCATGCACTGCCGGGGCAAGCCGCGCCGCCGGCGGTCAGTCCCAGCAGAGGCAGAACGGGTGCCCGGCCGGGTCGGCGTAGACGCGGAAGCCCTCGCCCTCGCCGGGCAGCCGCCGGGCGCCCAGCGCCAACGCGGCCTTTTCCGCGGCCTCGATGTCGTCCACCGTCACGTCGAGGTGGAACTGCTGGGGCCGGTCCGGGTCGGGCCAGTCCGGCGCGCGCAGGTCGAGCGCCTTCTGGAAGGCGACCCGGGGCTGGTGCCCCGGCGGGCCGCCGAGCACCACCCACTCGTCGCCGTCCGAATTGTCCTCGATCAACGGTAGGCCGAGCAGCTCGGCGTAGAAGCCGGCCAGGGCGCGCGGGTCGGGGCAGTCGATCACCGTGGAACGCAGTTGTCCAATCATGCCGGCCATCGTGCCCTGGGAGTACGACAGGAAAGCTCACTCCTCGTACAGCCGCCGGCCGGCGTCCCGGCAGGCGCTGAGGACCGCCCGGGCGTACGTCGGGGTGGCCCCGGCCAGGCCGCAGGCGGGGGTGACCACCACCTGCTCGGCGAGTCGGCGGCGGGGGAAGCCGAGCTGGTCCCAGAGCTGTCGTACCCGGTCGGCGACCTGGGCCGACGTCGGCGCGCGGCCGGCGGGCGGGGGCAGCGCGGGCGCGGCGCCGGCCAGCAGCCCGAGCCCGGCGTCGATCGCCTCGCCGAGCGGATCCAGGTCGGTGACCAGGCCGAGGTCGAGGGCGACGCCGATCGCCCCGGCGGTCCGGATCAGCTCCAGCGGCACGTCGGGCGCGCAGCAGTGCACGACGGTGGGCACCCCGGCCGCCTCGATCACGCCGCGCAGCAGCGTTCGGGCGACCTCCGGCTCCACCGCCCGGTGGGTGCCGAAGCCGCTCTCGGTGGGTACCCGGCCGGCCAGCACCGCCGGCAGGGACGGCTCGTCGAGTTGGAGCAGCACCGACGCGCGGGGCAGTCGCCGGGCGACCGCCTCGACGTGCCCGCGCAGCCCCTCGGCCAGCGAACCGGTGAGGTCGCGGACCGCGCCCGGGTCACGGAGCAGCCGCCCGCCGATCGGCAGCTCCAGCGAGGCAGCCAGGGTGAACGGGCCGCCCGCCTGGACCTTGACCGGGCCGGCGTACTCCTCGGCCTGTTCGGCGAGCTGGTCGAGGTCGCGTTCCATCAGGTCGCGGGCGCGCCGCAGGTCCCGACCGGGACGCGGGGCGATCCGCCAGCGGGCCGCGTACAGCTCGACCGGCAGCTCGACGAGGAGGCCGCCGGTCCGGCCGATCAGGTCCGCGCCGGGACCCCGGGCAGGCAGTTCCGGCAGGTGCGGCAGGGCGGGCAGCTCGCCGAGCACGATGCGCTGCGCCTCGGCGATGTCGGTGCCGGGCAGCGAACCGATGCCGGTCGCCGCCCCGGCGGGCCAGGGCCAAGGCTGATCAGTCACCGCCGCAGACTATCCGCTGCCCGGCCGTCTGCTGACACGGACGCCGGCATGCGGCGGCCGGCGCTGATCTGCCGTGAGAGCCACCCGTCCGCCTCTTCCAGAGCGCCGACGCGCAGCCCGGACACGCCTCCACAGCCGCTTTCGAGCTGACATCACAAACGACTCACGCCATACCCGCCCCCGCCCCCGCCCGCCCCGCTCCCGCGAGCGACAGCGACAGCGACAGCGACAGCGACAGCGACAGCGACAGCGACAGCGGAAACTGAATCGTTTGCGACATCAGCTCGAAAGGCGACGACAACAGCCTCGCTTCCTCGGCGCGGGACGCGGAAGGGCGGGGCGAAGGCAGGCGAATAGGCCGAAGCAGCGGCGAGGTCAGCCGGTGATGGTGGCGGAGCCGAGCACCACGTCCCCGGCCGGGTCCGGCCGGTACGCCACGATCGCCTGCCCGGCGGCTACCCCCCGCACGGGGCGGCGCAGCTCGGCGTACAACCCGTCGGCGTCCAGCGACAGGGTGGCCGGCACCACGTCACCGTGCGCCCGCAGTTGCACCTCGCACTCGATCGGCGCGGCGGGCCGCTCGCCGCCGGTCCAGACCGGGCGGGTGGCCCGGACCTGGGCGACCTCCAGCGCCTCGGCCGGGCCGACGACCACGGTGTTGGTCTTCGGGGTGATGGAGAGCACGTAACGGGGGCGACCGTCCGGAGCGGGCCGGTCCAGGTGCAGGCCACGCCGCTGCCCGACGGTGTACTGGTATGCGCCGGTGTGGCTGCCGACCACCGCGCCGGTGAGCCCGTCGACCACCTCACCCGGGGCCTCGCCGAGCCGCTGGGCGAGGAAGCCGCGGGTGTCGCCGTCAGCGATGAAGCAGATGTCGTGCGAGTCGGGCTTCTCGGCCACCGCGAGGCCACGCCGGGCGGCCTCCGCGCGTACCTCGGCCTTGGTGCTGTCGCCGAGTGGGAAGCTCGACCGGTCGAGCTGCTCGCGGGTCAGCACCGCGAGGACGTACGACTGGTCCTTGGCCACGTCGACGCTGCGGCGCAGCAGGCCGTCCGGGCCGAGCCGGGCGTGGTGGCCGGTGACCACGGCGTCGAAGCCGAGGGCCACCGCCCGGTCGAGCACCGCAGCAAACTTGATCTTCTCATTGCAGCGCAGGCACGGGTTCGGGGTACGACCGGCCGCGTACTCGGCGACGAAGTCGTCCACCACGTCGGAGTGGAACCGGTCGGCCATGTCCCAGACGTAGAACGGAATGCCGATCACGTCGGCGGCCCGCCGGGCGTCCCGAGAATCCTCCAGGGTGCAGCAACCCCGGGCACCGGTGCGGTAGGTCTGCGGGTTGCGGGCCAGTGCCAGGTGCACACCGGTCACGTCGTGCCCGGCCTCCACCGCCCGCGCCGCCGCCACGGCGGAGTCCACCCCGCCCGACATCGCCGCCAGAACCCTCACCGGCCCACTCCCCTCATCCCCACCGAGGGTATCCGGGTCAACGGGGGGTGCGGAGAGCGGCCGCGCGCCGGGCCCGCTCCACCGCGCCGGGCAGCGCGGCGATGAGCGCGTCGACGTCCGCCCGGGTGCTGGTGTTGCCGAGGCTGAACCGCAACGACGACCGGGCCCGGTCGTCATCGGCGCCCATCGCCAGCAGCACGTGCGAGGGCTGAGCCACCCCGGCCGAGCAGGCCGAGCCGGTCGAGCAGGCGATGCCCTGGGCGTCCAGGAGCAGCAGCAGCGCATCTCCCTCGCAGCCGGGGAAGGAGAAGTGCGCGTTGCCGGGGAGCCGGGCGACCCGGTCGCCGTTGAAGACCACCTCGGGGACCGCCTGGCGGACCCGCTCCACCAGTTCGTCGCGGAGCGCGGCGACCCGGGTCGCGTACTCCTGCTGGCCCTTCACCGCGGCCTCGACGGCGACTGCGAAGCCGACGATGCCGGCGGTGTCGAGGGTGCCGGAGCGGACGTCGCGCTCCTGGCCGCCGCCGTGCAGCAGCGGGCTGGCGGCGACGTCGCGGGCCAGCAGCAGCGCGCCCACGCCGGCCGGGCCGCCGAGCTTGTGCCCGGTGACGGTGAGCGCGGAGACGCCGCTGGCGGCGAAGTCGACCGGCACCTGGCCGACCGCCTGGACCGCGTCGGTGTGGAACGGCACGCCGTGTTCGGCGGCGACCGCGGCCAGCTCGGCCACCGGCTGCACCGTGCCCACCTCGTTGTTCGCCCACATCGCGGTGATCAGGGCCACTCGGTCGCCGTGCGTGGACAGCTCGGCGCGCAGCAGCTCCGGGTCGAGCCGGCCGGCGGCGTCGACCGGCAGCCAGCCGACCTCGGCACCCTCGTGGCCGGCCAGCCAGTCGACCGTGTCCAGCACGGCGTGGTGCTCGACGGCGCTGGCGACCACCCGGGTGCGGTCGGCGCGGGCGGCGCGGCGGGCCCAGAAGACGCCCTTCACGGCGAGGTTGTCGCTCTCCGTACCGCCCCCGGTGAAGATCACCTCGGAGGGGCGGGCGCCGAGCACGGCGGCCACCCGCTCGCGGGACTCCTCCACTCGCCGCCGGGCGCGCCGGCCGGCCGCGTGCAGCGACGACGCGTTGCCCACTTCGCGGGCCGTGGCGACGTACGCCTCGAGTGCCTCGTCGAGCATCGGGGTCGTCGCCGCGTGATCCAGGTATGCCATCGCTGTTCAGCCTAACGGCCGAGCGGACGGGCATCCTGACGGGCTGATCGGCGGGCCGGCTCAGCTCCCCGGCTCGCCGATCAGCTCCTCGGCTCACTTGCGCTTGCGGATCTCCTCGGCGGCCTGCGGGACGACCTTGAACAGGTCACCGACCACGCCGAAGTCGGCCAGTTCGAAGATCGGCGCTTCGGCGTCCTTGTTCACCGCGACGATGGTCTTCGAGGTCTGCATGCCCGCCCGGTGCTGGATCGCACCCGAGATGCCCAGCGCGACGTACAGCTGCGGGGACACCGTCTTGCCGGTCTGCCCGACCTGGAACTGATGCGGGTAGAAGCCGGAGTCGACCGCCGCGCGGGAAGCGCCGACGGCACCGCCGAGCAGGTCGGCCAGCTCCTCGACCAGCTTGAAGTTGTCGGCGTTGCCGACACCACGACCGCCGGAGACCACGATCGAGGCCTCGGTCAGCTCCGGACGCGTGCCCTTCTGCTCGGCTACCCGCTCGACCACCCGGGCCAGCTTGTCGGCCGCACCGACGGTGATCGTGAGCTGCTCCACCGCCGGGGTGGCCGGGGCCGGGGCCGGGGTGAGCGAGTTCGGCCGCACGGTGACCAGCGGCAGCCCCTTGGTGACCTTGGACTTGACGATCGTGGAGCCGGCGAAGGCGACCTGGGTCGCGGTGCCGTCAGCCGCCAGGGCGACCACGTCGGTCAGGATGCCGTTGTCCAGCTTGACCGCCAGCCGGGCGGCGATCTCCTTGCCCTCCTGCGACGAGGCCAGCAGCACCGCGGCCGGCTGCACCCGCCCGACCAACTCGGCCAGCACGGTCGCCTTCGGCGCCACCAGGTAGCCGTCGATCTCCTCGCCCTCGGCGGCGTAGATCTTCTCCGCGCCGTACTCGCCCAGCTTGGCGCTCAGCGCCTGGGCGGCACCGGGGCCGCCGAGCACGACCGCGCTCGCGCTGCCCAGCTCGCGGGCGAGGGTGAGCATCTCCAGGGTGACCTTCTTGACGCCGAACTCCCGAGTGGCTTCGACGACGACGAGAACCTCAGACATGTCCAGACCTCTCACACGAACTTCTCGGTGGCGAGGAACTCGACCAGCTTCACGCCGCTGTCGCCCTCGTCGGTGACCTTGGTGCCGCCGGAGCGCGGCGGGCGCTTGGTGTGCTCGAGCACGGCACTGGTCGCGCCGTCGAAGCCCACCTCCGTGGGGGCGACACCCAGGTCGGCCAGGGACAGCGTCTGCACCGGCTTCTTCTTGGCAGCCATGATGCCCTTGAAGGAGGGGTAACGCGGCTCATTGATGGTGTCCCACACGGAGACCACAGCCGGGGTCGAGGCGGTGACCACCTCGTAGCCCTCCTCGGTCTGCCGCTCCACCGTCAGGGTCGGCCCGTCGACGGTGAGCTTGCGCGCACCGGTCAGCGCGGCGACACCCAGCCGCTCGGCGATCATGTGCGGCATCACCTGAACCCGACCGTCGGTCGACTCGGCGCCACAGATCACCAGGTCCGCGCCCAACTGACCGAGCGCGGCCGCCAGGACCTTCGAGGTGGCCAGGGCGCAGGAGCCGTGCAGGGCGTCGTCCACCACGTGGACGGCCTTGTCCGGACCCATGGAGAGCGCCTTGCGGATCGACTCGGTCGCCCGGTCCGGACCCATCGTCAGGATGGTGACCTCACCGCCGTGCGCCTCCTTGATCTTCAACGCCTCCTCGATGGCATACTCGTCCATCTCATTGATGACGTTGCTCGCCGAGCCGCGGTCGACGGTGTTGTCGTCAGAACGCAGGCTGCGGTCCGCGCCCGAATCGGGCACCTGCTTGACGAGTACGACGATGTTCATCGCGCTTCGACGACCCTCCTGTTAGGTGTAGCGATAACTCGCCCGGTCACGGGCGCAGCCTCGCGCGAAACTTAACGATCGGTCAACCGCGCGCTGCTGTGCACTTGCCCACGGGCTATGTTACCCGCAGGTAGCATACCCGTTTTGGGAGCCTCAGAGTGACACAGGTCACCGAGGGCCGCAGGGGCGGGTAAGCTCCCGAATCAGGAGGTGAGGCAAATGTCGGAAACGGGAGCCCCGGCGGCCGCACGTGACGTGGTCAAAGACACGCACGCCTCCCGCCGCCCCTGCCGCCGGCCGGTCCCGGACACCTACCGGTGCGCCTGCGGCCGGGTCCGCGACCGCTGCGTCCGGGCCAGCATCCGGTCGCTATGGTCCGGCGAGCCGGTCAGGCCGGCTCGGCCAGCGCATCCCTGATCCGGTCGAGCACCGTCGCCTCGGCCGCCGTCACGCCGCGGTGGGCCTGCGCCACCCGGTCGGCGGCGGTGAGCACCACCGACCGGTACGCCTCGACATCCCGCGGCGACTTCTCCCGCAGGATCGCCACCGACCGAGTCAGCGCGGGCAGCACGGTCGCCTCGATCTCCAGCGCCGAGTCTCGGGGCAGTTCCGGCAGCGGACCAGTGGTGAGCGCCTCCTTCACCACCCCGCTGGCCGCACCGAAGGCGCCGGACGCCGCGATGCTCTCCCGCACCATGGCCAGCATGCCGGGCTCGGCGTTGGAGACCAGGAAGACGGCGCCGAAGGCCCCAGTCTTGAGAGCCAGTCGCTCGTCCGGCGTCAACGGTTCCATGATCACGGAGTGTAGACGTACGGGGTGGTTGTGGTGACCGCAACGAGCCCGAGCCGCTCCAGGATCGGCCGACTGTCCGGCGAGCAGTCCACCTGCACGAACGTCTTGCCGCGCTGCTCGGCCAGCCGTGCCCGGTACGCCACCAGCGCCCGGTAGATGCCCTTCTTCCGCCATTCCGGCAGCGTCGAGCCACCCCACAGGCTGGCGAAGCCGGTCCCGCCCTCATAACGCACCCAGCCGGCGCTGACCACGGTGTCACCCGCCTCGGCCACCACGATCGTGATCGACTGCGGGTCCGCCTCGATCTCACTGGCCAGCCCGGTCACCAGGTGGCTGCGGTCGGCGTTCCACACCGCCTCCTCCATCGCGCGGATCCGCTCCAGGTCCTCCCGGGCGGTCACCTCGCGCAGGCGTACCCCCTCGGGCGGCAGCGGGACGGCGGCGGCCAGGGCCGCGACCGGGCCGACCACGACGGTCTCCTGCTCCTCGGGCACGAAACCGGCGGCACGCAGCCGGTCGCCCAGGTCGGCCGGCTCGTCGTGGCCGACGAGCTTCCACTCGACCGACTCGCCCCGGGCACGGAAGAACTCGACCTGCCGGGCGATCAACGCGTCCAACTCGGCGCCGGCCAGCCCGTCGAGGGTCCGGTAGGTGAGGAAGCCGCCATGGTCCTGGCCGACGATGCGAAACAGCGGGCCGTCCTGGTCGATGGTCACTCCCGCCGGCACCGGGTCCGGGATCTCCGGACGGATCTGGGAGTCGTAGGCGTCGCGGAGGGTACGTGCATCAAGATCAGTCACCCGCCCAGAATAAGCATCGGGCAAAGCGGATAATCGGTGATGTGTGGCAGGCGATCAGGCGCTGGTTCGACCCGCGCGAGCTGCGATCGGTCGGCGAGCGGCCGGACTACCGCTTCTCGCTGGCCAACGAGCGGACCTTCCTCGCCTGGCTGCGTACCGGGCTGGCGCTGGTCGCCGGCGGGCTGGCCGCCGCGCAGTTCCTGCCTCCGCTGCCGCTGGCCCACCTCCGCGAGGCGATCGCCATCGCGCTGCTGCTGCTCGGCGCCGCGGTCGCGGTCCGGGCGGTCGACCACTGGGCGCGGACCGAGCGGGCGATCCGGCTGGGCGAGGAACTGCCCGCGTCCCGCTTTCCGGCGATCCTCGCCCTCGCCGTCGCCGTGGGCGCGCTGTTGCTGGTGATCGCGGTCCTCGTTCGAGGTGTCGGATGACCGGCGATCCCGGGCTCCAGCCGGAGCGGACCCGGCTGGCCTGGCGGCGTACGTTGCTGGCGCTCACCGGGGTCACCGTGCTGCTGGTCCGGCTGGCGCTCACCGACGGTCGGGCCGGCGCCGCGCTGGCCGGGCTCGCCGTACTGGGCTGGCTCGGCACGCTCGCGGTCACCTGGCGCCGGGCCACCGGCGCCGGCCCCCGCCGGGCGCAGCGCTGGTCCTTCCCGCTCACGGCGCTGGCCACCGCCGGTCTCGCGCTGCTCGGCGTCTTACTGGTGCTACGCCGGCAGCGCTGAGCCGCTCGGATGGTCCATGATGTTCGCATGGTTCGCCTCTACGCGCTCCTCATCCTGGCCCAGGTCGTACTCGCCGTCTGCGCGCTGATCAGCTGCCTCTCCGCCGAGGAGGGTGAGATCCGGGCGCTGCCCCGCATCGCCTGGGCGCTGATCATCCTGTTCTTCCCACTGGTCGGCTCGATCGTCTGGTTCGTCGCTGGGCGGGAGCCGAGCACCCGGCGGTCGCGCACCGCCTGGCCGATGGGTACCGGCTTCTCCGAGCAGGCCCATCCCCGGCCGGTGGCACCGGACGACGACCCGGCGTTCCTGTCCTCCCTCGCCGACCGGAACCGCCGGGACGACCAGGAACGGCTGCGCCGCTGGGAGGAGGACCTGCGCCGACGCGAGGAGGAACTGCGCCGCCAGGAGAGCGACCGGGATCGCCCGGAGGTCTGAAGGTCAGGCCAGGTTCGACGAGCGGGGGTACGCGTCGGCCGGGTCGGTGAGCACGTTGACCAGATACGGCACGCCGGCGTCGAACGCGCGGGCCAGGGCCGGACCGAGATCGGCCGCCTTCTCCACCGTCTCGCCCGCGCCGCCGAGCGCCTCGACCACCCGGTCGTAGCGCAGGCCGGGCTGCAGGTCGGCGGCCACGTCGTAGCCGTACATGGCGCGCATCGGGTGCTTCTCCAGACCCCAGATGCCGTTGTTGCCGACCACGATGACCACCGGAAGCTGCTGGCGGGCCAGGGACTCCACGTCCAGCAGTGAGAAGCCGGCCGCGCCGTCGCCCATCAGCACACAGATCTGCCGGTCCGGGTGGGTCACCCGGGCCCCCATCGCGTAGCCCATGCCGGTGCCGAGGCAGCCGTACGGGCCGGGGTCGAGCCAGGTGCCGGGCTGCGCCGGCTCCAGGTACTTCCCGGCGTACGAGACGAAGTCGCCACCGTCGCCGATGGTGATCGCGTCGGCGGCGAGCACCTTGCGGAGCTCGCCGTAGACCCGGGCCGGGCGGATCGGGTCGGTCTCGGCGGCCATCTCCTCGGCGTCGCGGGCCTTCGCGGCATCCTCGGCGGTGCGCAGCCGGGCGACCCAGTCAGCGTGGTCGGCCCGGTCACCGGCGTGCTCGGCGAAGGCGGTGAGAATGAGCCGTAGGTCGCCGGCGGGGCTGGCGGCCGGCTGGACGTGCCCGGCGCGCTGGCTGGGCGCGTCGACGACGTGCACGACCTGCGCGTCACCGAAGTCGCCGAAGCCGAGCCGGAAGTCCAGCGGGGTGCCGACCACCACGACCACGTCCGCGCCCTTGAGCGCCACCCGGCGGGCCTTGGCGAAGGCGAGCGGGTGCCCCGGGGGCAGTGCACCCCGGCCCATGCCGTTGGTGAAGACCGGCACCTGGAGAGACTCGGCGGCGGCGCGCAGGGCGTCGACCGCGTCGCCCGCGTACACGTCCGACCCGGCGATGATCACCGGCCGGGACGCACCGGCGATCAGGACGGCCGCCCTGGCGACCTCGTCCGGGTCGGCCTCGATCGGGGCGATCGGGGTGACGGCCGGCAGGTCGGCGTCGCCGGCGGAGAAGACCGCTTCGAGGGGAAAGTCGAGGAAGGCCGGGCCCCGGTGCGGGGTGAGCGCCGCGGTCAGCGCGGCGGTGACCGCGCGCGGGATGTCGTCGACGCTGAACACCGTCTCGGCGTGCTTGGTGACCGGGGCGACCAGCGGCAGGTGGTCCAACTCCTGAAGGCTGCCGGAGCCCCAGCGGAACTGCGGGGCCCGGCCGCCCAGCACCAGCACCGGAGAGGCG
The DNA here is from genome assembly GCF_040649295.1 of Micromonospora sp. NPDC048999. NCBI lineage: Bacteria > Bacillati > Actinomycetota > Actinomycetes > Micromonosporales > Micromonosporaceae > Micromonospora > Micromonospora sp. NPDC048999. Next base: position 208,510 of record NZ_JBEZFI010000004.1, read on the forward strand.
TTGAAGAACGCGCTGGTCAGGCCGGAGATGCCGTTGGTGACACCGGGGCCGGCGGTGAGCACGGCCAGGCCGGGGCGGCGCTGAAGCTTCGCCACCGCCTCGGCGGCGAAGACGGCGGACTGCTCGTGCCGGACGTCGTAGATCGGGAAGCCGCTCTTGTGCGCGGCGTCGTAGAGCGGGAAGACGTGCCCGCCGGAGAGGGTGAACATCTCGCGTACGCCGTGCGCGCGCAGCGCCGCCAGCACCAACTCGCCGCCGTGCCCCTCGACCCGTTCCGTCATCGCCGCTCCCCTTCGTTCGCATGACCGGAGTCACACGCTACTGGCCGGTAGGCAGGATGTGAACCGCGTCCGGGTCGGCGACGGGCGGGCCGCCGACCCGGACGGTGGATCAGCGGCCGGTGAAGTCCGGCTTGCGCTTCTCGACGAACGCGGCCATGCCCTCGCGCCGGTCGTCGGTGGCGAACAGCGCCGCGAAGTGCTGGCTCTCCCAGGCCAGGCCCGAGTTGAGGTCCATCTCCAGCCCGCCGTCGATGGCCAGCTTGGCCGCCCGCAGCGCCTGCGCCGGGCCGGTCAGGAACGGCTTCACCAGCGCCACGGCGGCCTCGTAAACCTCGGCGGCCGGGACCACCCGGTCGGCCAGCCCGATCCGCAGCGCCTCCTGCGCGTCGATCATCCGGCCCGTCATGATCAGCTCCTTGGCGCGCGCCGGCCCGACCAGGCGGGCCAGCCGCTGGGTGCCGCCGGCACCCGGGATGACGCCGAGCTTGATCTCGGGCTGGCCGAGCTTGGCGTCCTCGGCCACCACCCGCCAGTCACAGGCCAGGGCCAGCTCGCAGCCGCCGCCCAGGGCGTACCCGGTGATCGCGGCGACCACCGGCTTCGGGATGCCTGCGATAGCGCCCAACGAGCTGGAGATGCCGCCCGCTCGGTCGACCATGTCCACGTACGACATGTCGGCCATCTCCTTGATGTCCGCGCCGGCGGCGAAGACCTTCTCGCCGCCGTACACGATGACCGCGCGGACCTCGGCGTCGGCGGTGGCCGCGGTCGCGGCGGCGCGCAACTCCTCCTGCACCTGGACGTTGAGCGCGTTCATCGGCGGCCGCTCCAGCCGGATGGTGCCGATGCCGTCCTTCACTTCCAGCCTGACGAACTCGCCCACGCTGCCCTCACTTCCTCGTCGAAGTCGCGTGCCAACCCTACGGCCCGCATCGTTGGGGTAGACAGTGTGGTGTCCGCCTCGACGCCCCGGAGTGAGGCCATGATCACCTACTACGACGACCGGTCGGTGCAGGTCACCTCCACCGCCCTACGGGTGGACGGGCGCACGTATCCGCTCGGTGAATTGAGCGAGGTCTGGCACCGGCGTGGCAGCCGCTCGTGGCGGGTGCTCGCCGGCCGAGGCGCGATCGGCGTGGCCCTCGCCGCGCCGCTGGTGGCCGCCGCGCTCGGCGTCGGGCTGGCGGTCTGGCTGCACCGCTCGGCCGTGGTCACGATCGCCATCGTCGGCGCCTCGGTGCTGGTCGGCCTCGGGGTCGGGCCGCTCGCTGACGTCCTCTTCGAGCACCTCGACCGGTCGTACGCCCGGGGCAGCCGGGAGCTGGAGCTGTGGGCACGTTGGCGGGGCCGGCCGGTGCGGCTGCTGCGCACCGGCGACGCGCTGCGCTTCGGCCAGATCTACCGGGCGGTGCAGCGGGCGATGGAGCGGTCCTCGGCGTCGCCGGGTCAGAACGTGATCGGCTCGTCCGGCAGCAGACCGAGGCCTCGCAGCAGACCGTAGGTGTCCGACAGCTGCCTCGACGTAGTGCCGGCCGCGCACCGCCGCGCCGGACCCATAGATCGCCACGTCCTCGGCGACCACCTCGGCCAGGTCCTTGGTGACGAAGGTCCGCAGGTATCGCCGGACCACCCCGACGTTGCGCTCCTGCTCGGTGGTTTCCGTCCCACGCCGGCCCGCCATGCCGGGGACGCTACCGGGCCCGGCCCTTCCCCGCCGCCCGCTAGGGATCGGTCCCCGCCGTCGCCGAGCCCGGTCGACCGCAGCGACTCCTGTTCACCGCCTTTCGAGCTGATATCGCAAACGAATCGGAGTGCCCCCGGCCCGAGCGATCCCAACCCGAGCGATCCCAGGCGGTCCAGTCCGACTGGCCGGCGGGGCGGAGCGTGCCGAACCGTGCCGGGCGGACAGTGGCGATAGCGCAGACGATTCAGCTCCAAAGGCGGTGTCCACCTATTTCTGTGCGCGCGGCATTCGCGCCACTGGACGTCACGGGCATCGTCCACCTTGCACCCAGGTGGTTAGGCTGAATGATGATCCTCTATTACCGGGACGACGCGGTACAGGTCACCTCCGAGGCCATCCACGCCGGTGGGCACGTCGTCAGGCTCGCCGACATCACGTACGCGTGGCACGCCCGCGGCGCGACCACCCTGGCGGTCCGGGGTCGGGTCCTCGGCCGGGGCGTGCTGGTCCTGCTCCTCTCGCTGCCGCCGCTGGTCGCGCTGGTCTGCGTGCTCTCCCTGGCCTGGGCCGCGCAGGACCGGGGCAACTGGAAGTTGGCGCTGATCATCCTGGCCGCCTTCGTGGTCGGCGGGTTGGTGCTGCACCCGTTCCTGGAAGTGCCGCTCGGTTGGCTGGACCGCTCGTACGAGCGCGGCAGCCAGGTGCACGAGCTGTGGGTGCAGCACCACGGGAAAGAGGTGATGCTGCTGCGCACTCCCAACGCGCTCCGGTTCGGGCAGATCTACCGGGCCGTGCAACGCGCCATCGAGCAACAGAGCGAACGCCGCTGACCGAGGCTCCGGGCCGAGTGCGGGGGCGTCAGCAATCGCAGGACACGGCCGCCCGGGGCGCGGTCAGCTCGTCCACCCGGCGGCGGACGATCCCCTCTGGGGTGGCCACCGGCAGCCCCTCCCGGGCCCAGTACTCGAAACCGCCGATCATCTCCTTCACCGGCCGGCCTAGCCGGGCGAACTCCAGCGCCGCCCAGGTGGCCCCGTTGCAGCCCGGGCCCCAGCAGTAGGTCACCACTGTCGACCCGGCGGGCACCAGGTCGGCGGCCCGGGCGGCGATCTCGGCGGTGGGCAGGTGCACCGCACCGGGCAGGTGCCCCTGTCGCCAGGCGGCCACGCCTCGCGAGTCGACCACCACCAAACCGGGCGTGCCGGCCTCCAGCGCGGCGTGCACGTCACTGACATCGGTCTCGAAGCTCAGCTGGGCGAGGAAGTGGGCGGCGGCGGTCGTCGAATCGGCCGGCGGTACGGAGAACGTCATGCCCCGATCCTGCTGCCCGCGCAGGCACCGGCAGAAGTGGCGTGACTGCCGATCTCCGCTAATATCCCGCCATGGCTCTCGTCGACCGGACCGTGGCGGTGCTCGCGTACCCGGGAATGTCGGTCTTCGAGATCGGCATCGTGACCGAGGTGTTCGGGCTGCCCCGGCCCGAACTGGAGGTCGACTGGTACCACCTCACCGTCTGCGCGGAACGCCCCGGGCCTGTGCCCGTCGTCGGCGGCGCCGCCCTGCACACCCCGTACGGCCTGGAGACCTTGGCGGCGGCGGGCACGGTCATCCTGCCCGGGGTCCCCGACGTGACCGTCGACCCGTCGCCGGAACTGGTGGCCGCGCTGCGCCGGGCCCACCGCCGGGGCGCCCGGCTGATGTCGATCTGCTCCGGCGCGTTCGCCCTTGCCGGGGCGGGCCTACTCGACGGCCGCCGAGCCACCACCCACTGGCGGTACGCGGAGTTGCTGGCCCGCCGCTACCCGGTGGTCACGGTCGACCCGGACGTGCTCTACCTCGACGACGGCGACGTCCTCACCAGCGCCGGCAGCGCCGCCGGGCTGGATCTCTGCGTACACGTGGTCCGGCGCGACTTCGGCGCGACGGTCGCCAACGCGGTCGCTCGCCGGCTGGTGATCCCACCGCACCGCGACGGCGGGCAGGCCCAGTTCATCGAGGCGCCGGTGAGCGTCGATCCTGACGACGACCGCATCGCCGCGAGCATGGCCTGGGCGATCCGCCACCTGGCCGAGCCGCTGACCGTGGCGGTGCTGGCCCGGCAGGCGCACCTGTCGACCCGCAGCTACCTGCGGTACTTCGCCCGGGCCACCGGGGCCAGCCCGATCCGGTGGTTGATCGACCAACGGGTCCGGGCCAGCCTCGCCCTGCTGGAGACGACCGACGCGCCGGTCGCGGAGATCGCGGCCACGGTGGGCTTCGACAGTCCGGTCACCTACCGGCACCACTTCGGCCGGGCCATGCGGACCTCGCCATCGGCGTACCGGCGGGCGTTCCGGGCCGCCACGGCCTGAGCGGTCAGGCCGGCGGTACGTACAGTTCGTCGATCTCGACCCGACGGGGCAGCGCCACGGAGGCCCCGAGCCGGCGGGCGCAGGCGGCACCGGCCGCCGCCGCCCAGTGCACCGCGTCGACCAACTCCCGCCCCTCGCCCCAGGCCACGGCGAGGGCGGCGGTGAAGGCGTCCCCGGCTGCGGTGGAGTCCACCACGTCGACCTTCACCGCCGGGACGTGCACCGAGGTCCCGTCCCGGTCGACGTAGCGGGCGCCCTCGGCACCGAGGGTGAGCACCGCTCGGGGCACCAGGTCCAGCAGCGCCTCCGGCTCGTTCCGGCCTCGACCGGTGAGCGTCCGGGCCTCGGTCTCGTTCACCACCAGCAGGTCCACCGCGGCGAGCAACTCCGCCGGCACCGGCCGGGCCGGGGCCGCGTTGAGCACGACCCGGGTGCCGGCCGCGTGGGCCGCCACCGCCGCCTCGGTCACCGTCTCGACCGGCACCTCCAGCTGCGCGACCAGCACATCCGCCTCGCGTACGGCGTGCAGCTCTTCCTGGGTGAGGCCGGTGAACGCGCCGTTGGCACCGGGAACCACCAGGATGGTGTTCTCGCCCGAAGCGTTGACCATGACCAGGGCGACGCCGGAGGCACCGTAGACCACGCGGAGCTGGCTGGTGTCGACCCCGGCGGCGGTGATCCTGGCCTTGAGAGTGACCCCGAAGGCGTCCGAGCCGATCGCGCCGAGGAAGACGCACGACGCGCCGGCGCGGACCGCGGCGATGGCCTGGTTGGCACCTTTGCCGCCGGGCACCATCACGAAGTCGCTGCCGAGCACGGTCTCGCCGGGTCGGGGCAGCGCGGTGGCGGTGCCGACCACGTCCATGTTGGCGCTGCCCACCACGGCGACCCGGGTCTGCGACACGGTGGTTACCCTCCGCTCAGGCGGCGCGGGCGGTCCAGCGGTCGCCGGAGCGCTGGACGATCAGGGGCAGGCCGAAGGTCTTGGACAGGTTGTCGGCGGTGAGGGTGTCGGCGAGCAGCCCCTGCGCCATCACGCCGCCGTCGCGCAGCAGCAGCGCGTGGGTGAAGCCGGGCGGAATCTCCTCGACGTGGTGGGTGACCAGCACCAGGGCCGGCGAGTCCGGGTCGTGCGCCAGCTCGGCGAGCCGACCGACCAGGTCCTCGCGCCCGCCCAGGTCGAGCCCGGCGGCGGGCTCGTCGAGGAGCAGCAGTTCCGGGTCGGTCATCAGGGCCCGGGCGATCTGCACCCGCTTGCGCTCCCCTTCGGACAGCGTGCCGTACGCCCGTTCGGCGAGGTGACCGACGCCGAACTGGCTGAGCAGCACGTGGGCGCGGGCCTCGTCGGTGCGGTCGTAGCTCTCCCGCCAGCGGCCGACCACCGACCAGGCCGCGGTGACCACGACATCGACGACCCGCTCGTCGGCGGGGATCCGCTCGGCCAGCGTGGCGGTGGAGTGGCCGATCCGGGTCCGCAGTTCGTTGACGTCGGTGCGGCCAATCCGCTCGCCGAGGACGTGCGCGGTGCCGGTGGTCGGGTGCAGCCGGCCGGCGGCCAGGTTGAGCAGGGTGCTCTTGCCGGCGCCGTTCGGGCCCAGCACCACCCAGCGTTCGTCCAGCTCGACCCGCCAGTCGACGTCCTGCAGCAGCGCGGTGCCGGACCGCTTGACGCCGACCCCGTCGAGGCTGACCACCAGATCCAGGTCACCAGTCACCAGTCCATCCAACCACGCAGGCGCCGAGCCTGCCCCCCACGGGTCGCGCCGCCGCCATATGGTGGTCCGGATGAGCGCGGTCATCGAGATCTCCGGTCTGAGAAAGACCTTCCATACCTTGCGCCAGGGGCGCCACGTCGCCGTCGACGGCTTCGACCTGCTGGTCGAAGCCGGGCAGGTCCACGGCTTCCTCGGGCCGAACGGCTCCGGCAAGACCACCACGCTGCGCGCCCTGCTCGGGCTGGTCCGGGCCGACGGCGGTCGGATGAGCGTGCTCGGGGCCGACTCGCCAGAGCGCCTGCCCGAGGTGGCGGGGCGGGTCGGCGCGATCGTGGAGAGCCCGCAGTTCTTCGGCAACTTCACCGCCCGTCGCACCCTGCGGCTGCTGGCCGTGGCCGGGGGTGTGCCCACGAGCCGGGTCGACGAGGTGCTGGAGCAGGTCGGCCTGCGGGACCGCGGCGAGGAGCGGGTGAAGGGCTACTCGCTGGGCATGAAGCAGCGGCTGGCGGTGGCGTCGGCGCTGTTGAAGCAGCCGGAGCTGCTGATCCTCGACGAGCCCGCGAACGGTCTGGACCCGGCCGGCATCCGGGAGATGCGGGACCTGATGCGGTCGCTCTCCGAGGCCGGGGTTACGGTGCTGCTCTCCAGCCACATCCTGGCCGAGATCCAGCTCATCTGCGACCACGTGACGATCATCAGCCGGGGCCGGCGGGTGGCGCACGGCCGGGTGGACGAGGTGCTGGCCGGCTTCGACCAGCACGAGTGGCAGGTCCGGGTGGCCGAGCCGGAGAGGGCCGTGGAACTGCTCGGGCAGGCCGGCCTGTCGGTCACCGCCCAACCCGATCACCTGCTGGTCGCCGGGGTCGACGAGCCGGAGCTGATCAGCCGCACGTTGGGCGAGCAGGGCCTCTGGGTACGCGAGCTGGTCCCGCTCCGCCCAGACCTGGAGAGCGTCTTCCTGGAGCTGACCGGCAGCACCCCGCACCCGAGCGTGCCCCGTCAGCTCGACGGGCCGGACGACGTGGTGATCGACCTCGACGTGCGCGAGAACCGGGAGGTGGGCGCGTGAACCTGGTCCGAGCCGAGCTGGAGCGGCTGACCGCCCGCCGTTTCGTGCAACTGATGGTGGTGCTGCTGCTGGTCGCCTTCGCGGTGACCGCGGCGACCACGCTGGCCGGGTCACACCGGCCCACCGAGGTTGAGCTGCGCGGCGCTCAGGAGCAGGCCGCCACGGAGATACGCCAGATGGAGGCGGCGCACGACCGCTGCCTCCGGATCAAGGCGGGGCAGGAGACGCCGACCGAGACCGACTACGTTCCGACGGATTGCGCCGAGATCGACCCGGGCCGGATGGACCGGCTGCCTATCGCGGCGAATTACCTCGAGGGCGTGTTCACCTTCTCCGTCGAGGCCCGGCCGCTGCTCTACTTCCTCATCGCGTTCCTGGTGCTCTTCGGGTTCCTGGTCGGTGCCTCCTACATCGGCGCCGACCTGAACTCCGGCGGGGTGGTCAACCTGCTGCTGTGGCGGCCGCGCCGCTGGGCGGTGCTCGGCGCCAAGCTGGGTACGCTGCTGGGCGCGCTGCTGGCGCTCTCCGCGGTGGCGTCGGCGGCGTATCTGGCGGTGTTCTGGTTGATCGGCCAGACGGCGGGACACCCCGGGTATCTGGACGGAGCATTCTGGGCGTCGCTGGGCGCCATCTACGGGCGTGGGCTGGTGCTGGTGCTGCTCGCTGGGGCGGTCGGCTTCGCCATCGCCACGCTGGGCCGACACACCGCTGCGGCGTTGGGCACGGTGGCCGCGTACCTGGTGGTGTGGGAGCTGGGCGCGCGGCTGGTGCTGGACATCCTCGACGCGGCCCGGCCGGACCAGTGGATGCTCTCCAGCTATCTGGCCGCCTGGCTCAACGGCGAGGTCAGCTTCTGGGACCGCCACGCCTGCCGGGGAAACTACGACTACAGCAGCTTCTGCGACGGCTCCTACCTGCTCGGCTGGGGATCGGGGCTGGCGGTGCTGCTCGGGTTGACGGTCCTACTGGTGGGGGGCGCCTTCACCGCGTTCCGCCGCCGCGACCTGATCTGAACGCGACCGGTACGGCCCCGCCCAGCGGGGCCGTACCCGGCCCGTCAGCCGACCGTCGAGCCGAACACCTCGTCGCGGACCGCGTCCAGCGCGGTACGCAGCGCGCCGTGCAGGATCGGCTCCTCGGTCAGCCCGGTGCTGACCACCCGCGGCCGGACCAGCGTGATCGCGGCGACCTCGTGCTGCACCCGCTCGGCCAGCGCCGCCCCGCCCGCCTGACCCACCTCGCCGGCGAGCACCACCAGCGGCGGGTCGAGCACCACGCAGGTGCTCGCCACGCCGAGGGCCAACCGGCGGGCCAACTCGTCCAGCATCGGTCCACCGGCGGTGCCGGCGGCGATCGCGGCGCGCACGGCCTCGTCGACGCGCTCCGCGGCGAAACCGTGCTCGGCGGCCACCGCGCGCACCGCGTCCGCGCCCGCGAGCTGCTGGAACGCCGGCTTGGCCCGCTTCGAGACGTCCCGCGGGATGGGCGCGCCGGGCACCGGCAGGTAGCCGATTTCGCCGGCCGCCCCGCTGCTGCCATGGTGCAGCCGCCCGCCGAGCACAATGGCCAGACCGACGCCCGCGCCCACCCAGACCAGCACGAAGTCCGACACGCCCTGAGCCGCGCCGGACTGGGCCTCGGCGACGGCGGCCAGGTTGACGTCGTTCTCGAAGACCACCGGGGTGTGCAGGTCCTCCCGGAGCGCGGCGAGCAGGCCGCGGTGCCAGCGCGGCAGGTTGAACGCGAAGGTGATGTCGCCGGTGCTCGGGTCGACCAGGCCCGGGGTGCCCAGCACGATGCGCCGCACGCTCGACAGCTCCGCGCCGGCGCTGCTCGCCGCCTGCACCACGGCGTTGTGCACCACGCCCACCGGGTCGTCGGTGTCCCGGGTGGACTGTTCCACTCGGCCGACAACCGCGCCGGTGATGTCGGCGCAGGCCGCCACCACGCGTTCGGCGCCGACGTCCACGCCGACCACGTACGCGCTGCTCGGGCGGACCGCGTAGAGCTGGGCGTTGGGGCCCCGCCCACCGGCCTGCTCGCCGACCCGGGTGACCAGGCCGCGCTCCTCCAGCCGCTCCACCAACTGCGACGCGGTCACCTTGGACAGCCCGGTCAACTCGCCGAGCCGAGCCCGGGTGAGCGGCCCGCGTTCGAGCAGCAGCTCCAGCGCCGCGCGGTCGTTGAGCGCGCGTAGCAGGCGGGGGGTGCCGGGCAGCCGGGTCGCACTCATGCCACGTCCTCTATTTTCAGTAAAGTTTGCTAACCACAAAAACGCCTGTACGGGGGTGTCCGTCAGCGTATCGGCCACCCCGATCCGGGTTCGTCGGACGACCCGGCAGGGAAAGGGGAGACTCGTGGGGCAGGATCCAGGACTCCGGCGGCTGGCGCTGGGCACACTGCTGGCGGCGTATCCGGGCCCGGTCCCGCCCGACTGGGCGGTGGACCTGCTCGCCGAGGGGCTCGCCGGGCACACTCTGTTCGGCACCAACATCCACGACCCGGCCCAGGTGGCGGCGGCCACCGCCGCGCTGCGCGCCGGCCGCCCCGACGCGATCATCGCGATCGACGAGGAGGGCGGCGACGTCACCCGGCTGGCGCACGCCACCGGCAGCCCGTACCCGGGCAACGCCGCGCTCGGTGCGGTGGGCGACGTGACGCTGACCGGCCAGGTGTACGCGGCGATCGGGGCGGAACTCGGGGCGCTCGGCATCAGCCTCGATTTGGCCCCCACCGTCGACGTGAACAGCGCCGACGAGAACCCGGTGATCGGCACCCGTTCGTTCGGCGCCGATCCGGCCCGGGTGGCCGCCCACTCGGCCGCCGCGGTCGCCGGCCTCCAGTCGACCGGGGTGGCCGCCTGCGCCAAGCACTTTCCCGGGCACGGCGCGACCGTCGCCGACTCCCACTACGAACTGCCCACCGTCGACGTGCCCCCGGCGGTGCTCCGCGAGCGCGACCTGCCGCCGTTCGCCGCGGTGATCGACGCCGGGGTACGCGCGATCATGACCGCGCACATCCGGGTCCCGGCGCTGACCGGCGAGGGCCCGGCCACGTTCAGCCGACCGGTCCTGGTCGACCTACTCCGCGACGAGTACGGCTTCACCGGCACGGTGATCACCGACGCGCTGGAGATGAAGGGCGCGGCGCTGGCCGCGGGCGGGGTCGGTCCGGCCGCCGTACGCGCGCTGGCCGCCGGGGCGGACCTGCTCTGCATCGGCGCGAAGGTCGACGCCGATCTGGTGGAACTGGTGGCCGGGGAGATCGTCGGCGCGCTCGGCGACGGCCGGCTGGACCGGGCCCGGGTCGAGGAGGCCGCCGGGCGGGCCGCCGAACTGGCCGCCGGGACCGGGGCCGACGCGGCTGGTGTCGGCGTGGTCGGGGCCGACGCGGCCGGGGCCGACGCGGCCGACGGCCTCGGCTACGCCGCGGCGCTGCGCGCGGTACGCGTCGAGGGCGACGTGACCGGCCTGATCGTGCCGCTGGTGGTGCAGGTGCACGCCGCCTCCACCATCGCCGAGGGGCGGGTGCCGTGGGGGCTGGGGCCGCACCTCGCCCGGGCCGAGGAGGTCCGGGTGGTCGCCGGCGAGACCGACCCCGACGAGCTGCGCCGGCGGGCCGGCGAACGACCGATCGTGCTGGTCGGCCGCCACCTGCACCGGCTGCCCGGGGCGAGAGGGCTGGCCGAGGCGCTGGCCGCCGCGCACCCGGTGACCGTGGTGGAGATGGGCTGGCCGGGTGCCTGGCGTCCGGCCGGGGCCCGCGCGTTCGTCACCACGTACGGCGCCAGCCACGCCAACGGGCGCGCGGCGGCGCAGGTGCTCGGCCTGACCGGCTGACCCGCCGCCCTAAGCGCCGCCCGTCGCTCCCCAGCCCGCCACCCGCCCCGCACCGTCAACGGCGGCCGGCCCGGCGCGCGTTCCTGGCACCCGGCCGGTTCCTTCTCGCTGCCTTTGGAGCTGATGGCGTGAACGACTCGCCCTGGGCGAGTCGTTCAGGCCATCAGCTCGAAAGGGCCCGACGAGGACAACCTCCGCCGGCAGCGGCCGATTCAGCTCCGCCGGTCTCGCGCCGCCCCTCTCTTGAACGCGTTCAAGTCCTGCCATACGCTGAGGGCGACTTCGATTTGAACACGTTCAAGAAAGGCGACGAGATGGACGTGAAGGTCTGGATGTACCTGGCCTACCTCGCGGTCAGCATCGGTCTGACCATCTGGGTGGCCCGGGCGCTGTCCCGTAACGGGCTGGTCTTCCTGGAGGATGTCTTCACCGACAAGCGGCTGGCGGACGCGATCAACAGCTTGCTGGTGGTCGGCTTCTACCTGCTCAACCTCGGCTACGTGACGGTGGCGATGAAGGAGGCCCGCGCGGTCGGCACCACCAGCCAGGCACTCGAGGAACTGTCCATGAAGGTGGGCTGGGTGCTGCTGGTCCTCGGCGCGCTGCACTTCTTCAACGTCTTCGCGCTCGGTCGGTACCGGCGCGGCCGGCTCCGCCAGCAGGCGGCCAGCCACCCGCCGCTCGCGCCGGTCGGCTATGTGCCAGCACAGCCCGGTGGCCGGCCGGTCAACCCCGCCGGCCCGGTCCAGTCCGGCCCGACGCACGCCGGACCCACGCAAGCCGGCCCGATGCCGCCGGCGCGATGACGGTCGTACCCGCCGGGCAGCCGGCGGATCCCACCGGGCACGGGGCCGGTGGGATCCGCTGGTTCACCGTCCTCTACGACGCGCACTGCCCGCTGTGTCGCGCCGCCCGGCAGTGGCTCGCGTCGCGCGCTCAGCTCGTACCCCTGGAGTTCGTGCCGGCCGGCTCGGTGGAGGCCCGGCGGCGCTTCCCCGGGCTGGACCACGACGCGACCCTGCGGGACCTGACCGTGGTGGCGGACACGGGCGCGGTGTACGCGGGCGACGGCGCCTGGTTCGCCTGCCTCTGGGCGCTGGCCGACCACCGCCGGACCGCGGAAAGGCTGGCCCGCCGCGACCTGCTGCCGCTGGCCCGGCGGGTGGTGGCGACCGCCTCCTCGGTACGCGAACTGGTCCGCCAGCCCTGGCCGAACCCGGGATACGGTGACCATGATGACCGAGCAGACTGCGTCGACGACCGGTGCGGGTGGCCCGCCCACCGGGGCGACGGCCCGGGGTGAGCAGACCCGGCAGCTGATCCTGGACACCGCGATGCGGCTGTTCCGCGAGCGGGGCTACACGCGTACCACGATGCGCGCGATCGCCCAGGAGGCCGGCGTGGCGGTGGGCAACGCCTACTACTACTTCGGCTCCAAGGAACACCTGATCCAGGAGTTCTACGCGGACACCCAGCACGAGCACCGGGCGACGGCCGCGCCGGTGCTCGCTCGGGAGCGGGACTTCGCCGCCCGGCTGGCCGGGGTGCTGCACGCCGGCGTGGACGCGCTGACGCCGTATCACTCATTCGCCGCCACCTTCTTCAAGACGGCGGCGGAGCCGACCTCGCCGCTCAGCCCGTTCTCGGCCGAGTCGTCGGAGCCACGGGAGGCGTCGATCGCGCTCTTCCGCGAGGCGCTGGAGGGGTCCACCGCCCGGGTGGACGCCGAGCTGCGCCCGGCGCTGCCGGAGCTGCTCTGGCTCGCGTACATGGGTGTGGTGCTCTACTGGGTGCACGACCGCTCGCCGGGGCAGCTGAAGACGCGGCAGCTGATCGATGGCGCGGTCCCGCTGGTCGACCGGCTGGTGGGGCTGTCCCGGCTACGCGTGCTGCGCCCGGTGACCCGCCAGGTGCTCACCCTCATCCACACGCTTCGCCACTGACGCGATCGCTCCACCGCCCCACCAGAGGGAAGCCGCGACACACGCGGGTGCTCCACCCCGACCTGTCGCACACGTGTCGGGTAGCGTCGTCTGGTCCGAAATTCCGGCCTACGACAGGAGAATCTCCGCGCATGGGCAAGAAGACGATCCAGGTCTCCGACTTCAGCGGCCAGGTGCTGCGCCCCGACGACGAGGCGGTCAAGGTCGTCGTGCTGGAACACCCTGACCTCGTCGCCGGGCCCGTGCAGTTGGACGCCACACCGCTGGAGGTGGAAAGCATCGACGACGCGGCGCTCGACGTGGCCGTGGTGGAGATCCACGACCAGCACGGCGGGGGCGAGCCACGGCGGGTGGTGCTGACCGCCAGCGAGTTCGATGCCATGGCCACCGACGTGCCAATGGCGCAACTGCTGCGTACCGCCGAGCGGGTGAGGCTGCCGAAGGCGCGGCGGAGCGCCGAGAAGGTCGACTACGGCACCATCGAGCACGCCGGCAAGCCGCACCGTGGTCGGGTGAACGAGGAGGAGGCGCGGCTGGTGCGCGAGCACCTCGACGAGGTCAACAAGCGCCTCGCCGACGCCGGGATCCGCCAGGTCGACCCGGCCGACCCGGAGCACGCGGCCCGCTACGGCTTCCCCACCGCCGACTGACGTCCCACCCCGCCGGGTACGCGCCCCCGTGCCGCGTACCCGGCCGGCGGTGCCGGGGGGTCGTCGCCGGTGCCCGTGTGGGCACCGGCGCTGCCACCCTCCGACCCTGCCGGCCAGGTGCCGTCCCGGGCTCCCACCTGCGGGGGATTCCGGTCCCCCGCGGGTGGGTCAGCGCCGCCGCGCCATCTCGAGGGCCCCGAGGACGGCCGCCTCCATGGTGTCCTTGCGCAGGCCCAGGCCGGCGAGGACGCCGTCGCCGGCCTCCTCCTCGATGAGGGCGAGCAGGATGTGCTCGGTGCCGATGTAGTTGTGCCCGAGTCGCAGCGCCTCCCGGAAGGTGAGTTCCAGGACCTTCTTGCCCCGCGCGTCGTAGGCAATGAGGTCCGGGACCTGGTCGACCTTCGCCGGCAGAGTCGCGGTGACGACCTCCCGCAGCCGCTCCAGGGGTACGCCCTGGGCCACGATCAGCGCCGCGGCGATCCCGTCCGGCTCGGCGAGCAGACCGAGGGCCAGGTGTTCCGGGCCGATCTCGGCGTTGCCGGCGGCCCGCGCCTCCTCCTGCGAGGCGATCACCACGTTGCGCGCCCGGGCGGTGAAGCGGCTGAAGCCGGCGTTCGGGTCGAGCGCCGCGGCGGCCGTCTCGGCCTTCGCGGCGGACCGCTTCTGGGCGGCCTGCTTGCTGACGCCCATGCTGCGGCCGATCTCCGTCCACGAGGCGCCCGAGCGTCGGGCCTGGTCGACGAAGTGCCCGATCAGGTGGTCGGCGATGTCGCCCAGGTGATCGGCGACCAGCACGGCGTCGGCGAGTTGGTCCAGCGCGTCGGCGTGCGTCTTCTTGATGCCCTCGATCAGGTCGTCGAGGCGTACCGGGTGGGTCATCTTCAATGGATCCGCCATGCGTCAACCATAGGTTGACGGGAAGCGTCCGTCAACCAGTAGTTGACGGACGCGTGGCCCCGACGGGTCAACACGGGTCAGCTGCTCCGGGCCAGCCGAAGAGCGAGGGCGGCGAAGCCGACGGCCTGCAGCGTCGCGCCGGCGACCTCGAACCACTCCGTGCCGGCGATCAGGCCGGTCACGTGCAGCACCGGCCAGGCGCAGATCCCGGCAGCGGCCCAGATCGGTACGGTCCGGGCGCGCAGCAGGGCGATGCCGAGCAGCAGCGTGCCCAGGATGTTTCCGGCCACGAAGAGCAGCAGGAACGGGATCGCGGCCTCGGAGCCGGCGTCCAGCACCGCGGCGTAGTCGCCGGTGGGGCCGCCGCGCTCGGCCATGGCCAGGGTGACGAAGCCCCCCATCACGGCGCCGAAGTACGCCACGTACCCGCCGATCATGAGGGATCCGCCGATGAGGCCGAGCCGGTTCGCCCGAGTCCGGGTGAACCCCATGGCGCCGAGCGTGGCCGGGATGATGAGCAGGCAGCCGATCAGGGCTGCGATGGTGCTCACCCGCAGCGGCGTCGGATGCGCGGCGGAGAGCGCGAGACTGTCCGCGCCGGTCTCGTCGCTGCCACCGTTGCGGGTGGCGACGGCGTAGGCGGCGTTGGCGACCACGAACCCCCACGGAGCGAGCACCATCGCGAGTGCGGTGCCGATGCGGCGTGGCGTGTCGGTCGGGGCGAGCGTGACGTCGCGGTCGAGGGTGGCGGTCATGATGTGGCCACCGCCGGCCGCCGCAGGCCCGGCCAGATCAGCACCAGGGCGATGACGGTGACCGCGAGACCGACGCCGATCAGCACCTCGTTCGCGGTGGAGATGGTGTCGTCGGCGAAGGCGGGCAGCGCGGCAAGCCCGGACAGGATCCGGGTGACGATCACCGTCACCAGGCCACCACGCCGTCCGCGCCAGGCGAACCCGGCGCCGGCGAGGGTGATCGCGCCGAGCAGGGTGATGACCACCGCCGCGGCGACCGGCGGCTGCCCCTCCCCGCCCACGCCGGAGAGCCAGGTGGCCAGATCGAGGAGCCCGAGCAGGCCGGCGATGGCCAGACCGACGGTGAAGGTGCGGGTATGTGTCACGGTTGCCCTCCCTTGAGCGAATGTTTCTGACCAGCAGTCTTGGCCCGCTGCCCGGTCCAGGGCATCGGTGCGGGCTCGGGACCCGGGGTGCGGGGAGGTACGGAGACGATCTCCGTGCTGGCACGTACCCGTTGGTGTCCTGGTGGGCTTACGGTGGGGGCCATGACCCTGCCGCGGCTGGTCGCGTACGCGATGACGGCGCTCGCCGTCCTGCTCGTCGGCGCGGGAAGCTGGCTGCTGACCCTCGGCGGCGACGCCGCCCAGGTCGGCTACTTCGCGAGCGCCTGCCTGCTCGCCGCCGCCTCCGTGGTCCTGGGCATGCTGATCGCGTCGAGGCGTCCGACCAATGTGATCGGTCCGCTGCTCACGTTCTTCGGGCTGCTCGCGATCTGGGGTGCCCTGACCGACGTCTACGCGTACGCCGTCGCGCATCATCCGGGGCGGCTGCCGGTGTCGTCGCTCCAGGTCACCATCGGCCAGGGCTCCTGGATGCTCAACTACGTGCCGGCGGCGCTGCTCATGCTCCTCTTCCCCGACGGGCGGCTGCTGCCCGGCCGACGCTGGCGGGTGGCGGCCGCCGGCCTCGTGGTCGTGCCGGGGGCGTTCATCGTGCTCGCCGGTCTCGACCCCGCCCCGTTCCCACCGCCGTTCGCGGACGTCGACCACGCCTTCGGCACCCCGTCCCCGGCGCTGGCGCGGGTGGTGGAACCGATCGGGATCGCCCTCCTGCTCGGTCTCCTCGCCCTGCTCGTCGCGTCCGCCTCGGCGATGGTGGTGCGATACAAGCGGGCCACCGACCCGGTACGCCGGGCGCAGGTGAAGTGGTTCGCGCTCGGTGCGTTCTTCCTGCCCGCGACGCTGCTGCTGTGCTGGCTGAGCTACCTGCTGCTCGACCGGCCGGACCTGGCCCTGGTCGGGGTCGTCGCGACCCTGATCGCGGTCCCGACGGCGACCGCGATCGGCATCCTCCGCCACGACCTGTACGACGTGGACAAGGCGCTGAGCGCCACGGTCACCTACGGGCTGGTCACCGCCGCGCTGCTGGCGTTCTACACGGTCGCCATGTTCGTCGCCGGCGTGGCGGCCGGGCGTACCTCGCCGGTGGCCGCGGCCGGCGCCACCGCGGTCTGCGCGCTCGCGCTGTCCCCATTACGCGTCCGGTTGCAGCAACAGGTGGACCGCCGGTTCTATCCCGCCCGCCGAGCCGCGCTCGCGGCGATCGAGGACCTGCGGGACCGGATGCACGCCGGTGAGGCGGCGCCGGAACAGCTCGAAGAGGCACTGCGACAGGCGTTACGTGATCCGGAGGTACGGGTCGGCTACCGGATGCCGGGGACGAATGAGCTGGTCACCGCGACCGGGGCAAGCCTCGCGGCGGCCGGGGACGCGACGGTGATCCGGCTGGGTGGCCAGCAGGTCGGCGTCCTCGTGCGCGGCGAGGCCACCACCCGCGAGCTGATGCGCGAGCTCGCCGACGCCTGCGCGCTGCTCGTCGAGGTGGTCCGGCTGCGGTTGCAGCTACGCCGAGCCCTGCTCGACGTGGAGGCCAGCCGGGCCCGGCTGCTCCGCGCCGGCTACGCCGAGCGGCTACGGCTGGAACGCGACCTGCACGACGGCGCCCAGCAGCGGCTCGTCTCACTCGGCATGGCGCTGCGCCTCGCCCAGCGGCGCCTGCCCGAAACCGACGTGGCCGGCCTGCTCGACCAGGCCGTCGCCGAGCTCGGCACGGCGGTCGCCGAGCTGCGGCAGATCGCGCACGGGCTGCGGCCGTCCAGCCTGGACGAGGGGCTGGCCAACGCGCTGACGATGCTGGTGCGCGCCGTGCCGCTGTCGGTCACGCTCGACGTCTGCCCCGAGCCGGTGCCCGAGGACCTCGCCACCACCGCCTACTACGTGGCCAGCGAGGCACTGGCGAACGTGGTCAAGCATTCCGGCGCCAGCGCCGTACACCTGCGGGTGTCCCGGGCGGACGGCGACCTGACCGTGCTGGTCCGCGACGACGGCGTCGGCGGCGCCCGCGCACGGCCCGGCGGCGGGCTGGCGGGCCTCGGCGACCGGGTGGCCGCCGCCGGGGGCTCGCTCACGGTGGCCGACCAGCCGGGCAGCGGAACGCTCGTCGAGGCGGTGCTCCCGTGCGGATCGTGATCGGCGAGGACTCGGCGCTGTTCCGCGAAGGACTGGCACGGCTGCTCGCGGATGCCGGCCACGAGGTGGTCGGCAAGGCGGTCGACGCGCCGAGCCTGCTGGCCGTCACCGAGGAGACCGAGCCCGACCTGGTCATCATCGACGTCCGGATGCCGCCCGACCACACCGACGACGGGGCCCGGGCGGCCCGGCAGATCCGCGCGCGGCAGCCGAGGCTCGGCATCGTGCTGCTCTCCCAGCACATCGAGACCCGACACTCGGTGGACCTGGTCACCGGCGGACGGTTCGGCTACCTGCTCAAAGACCGCGTCCTCGACGTCGACGACTTCCTCGACGCGCTGCGGCGGGTGGCCACGGGCGGGTCGGCACTCGACCCGGAGGTGGTCACCCGGCTCATCGGTCACCGGCCGCCGGACGACCCGCTCAGCACCCTCACCGCCCGGGAGCGGGAGGTCCTCGCGCTGATGGCTCAGGGGCTGACGAACGTCGGGATCGCCCGCCGACTGTGGCTCACCGAACGGACCGTCGAGGCGCACGTCAGCTCGATCATGGCCAAGCTCGGCCTGGCCTCCTCCGATGAGGACCACCGACGGGTGCTCGCGGTGCTCGTCCACCTCAGAAGGCCGCGTCACTCCGGCTGAACGCACCGCCCGGCGGGTATCGTGCCCGCCGACGCCGAGCGCATGACTCGGGCAAAGTCTCGTCACGACGAAGGGCGGCCGGGTGTCATCGATCGACGAGTTGGTGCAGCGCAGCGTGATGTTGAAGCGTGAGCTGCTCGACTACTCGCGGAAGCCGCGCTTCGACCGGGCGTTCCGGCAGGAGATCAGAGCCCGGTTCGGGCGGGTCGTCGTCGTCGAAGACGAGGGCGAGCTGTCAAACTTCTTCGACTGGTTCATTCAGGAGCACCGCCTGCACGACGGGCGCACCGTCGTCGACCTGTTCGTCGAGGCACATCCCAAGCTGTCCGACGCCGAGCGCGACTTTCTCCTCGGTTGGCGGGACGTACGCGAAGGCGTCTTCGAGGTGACCAGGCGCGATGGCTCCGTCCTGCACGCCGTGAACCTCGTCGACGATCTGCCCTACCGCATTCGCAGCAACGCCGACGAGTCGATCTTCGACCGGATGCCGCCGGGCTCGTATCTCGGCAGCCGGATCGTCCCCGTTCACGACGACTGGTTGCTCAGCGGCGGCACCGCCGTCTACTCCGCCCACCAACAGGCCAGCGCCTATCAAATGGCGATCCGGCTCGCGGCCGAGCAGCCCGCACTCGTCTTCCACAACCCGCAGCGCCTCGCCCATGCGTGGGACCTGCAACGCGCCCAACACGCCGCGTTCGTCGCGCACTTCGGCAGCGACGAGATCACCCTGAGCGTGGACGGGCTCGACAAGGCCATGCGCGAGTACTGGGACACTCACTCCGGCAAACCCGGCACCGCCCCACCGACCGACCTGGACTGGCTCGACGACTCGGTCGAATCCGTCGGCGTGATCTACGACCAGCAGAGCGGCCTCGGCATGTACGCCGACTACGACCTCGCCCAGCAGGCCTTCGCTGACCCGGATCTCATGCGCCGCCGCCGGTACAAGGAGGTCATCAAGGCGTACCTCCACGATGACAGCGTCGACCCGGTCCCGCTGCAGCGGCTCACCGCCCGCCACCCCGACAACGCCGATCGCGTCCTACGAGCGGCCACCGGCAAGCCCGCCTTCACCTGGCACGAACACGGTGAGCAACTGCTTCGCAAACACAAGGCCGACTGGTACGACAACAGCCATCTGCCCCGGGTCACCGTCTTCAGCGACCGCCTCGCCGCCCACATCCGGGCCGGACACCAGAAGTAAAGCCAACCACCCTTCCCGGTCAGGGTTACGGAACGATCGGAAGCAGGTCGTCGTCACGGCCGGTCTGGGTTAGCCCGGCGGCTGCGGCGATGGTCTCGACGGCCTCTTCGAGCGTGGTGGTCTCTGGGAGGACGAGTTCGTCGGGCCAGCCCAGCATGTCGTGGGCGGCGTACCAGCCGCTCATGTGCTCGACGGTGAACTCGTTGGCCTGCGGACGCGTGAGATGCCGGCGCAGGGTCTCGGGCAGGGACACGTCGAGGTAGCAGAACAGCGACCGACCCCGGTGGCCGTCACGGAGAGCGGTCAGCATGCTTCGGTAGCGGTCGGCGTGCATGATGCCGTCCAGCACCACGTGGTAACCGTGGTCGAGCGCGAACCGAACGGTCTGCGCGATCAGCGCGGGAGCCGCGCCGCCGGGCTTGTCCCGCTCCCGCAACACGATCCGGCGCAGGTAGTCCTGCTCGACCAGGGCGCAGCCCCGGCCGTGCCGGCG
This sequence comes from Micromonospora sp. NPDC048999, assembly GCF_040649295.1. Lineage (NCBI taxonomy): Bacteria > Bacillati > Actinomycetota > Actinomycetes > Micromonosporales > Micromonosporaceae > Micromonospora > Micromonospora sp. NPDC048999. Next base: position 228,542 of record NZ_JBEZFI010000004.1, read on the forward strand.
CCGTAACTGCCGGGCGATGCTGCTCTTGCCCGAGCCGGAGTTGCCCCGGACACACACGAGGATCGTTTCCGGGCTGCCGGTGGGCACGGTTTCAACGGACACGATGCCTCCTCCGGGGTCAGTCGTTGCGCACGGTGAGGCCCAGTGCGTCGACGGCCAGTTGGGTGACGTCAGGAAGTTGATCCTCGGTGAGGGTGACGCCGTGCAGATTGTCGAGGGGTGTCTTCAGTCCGTGAAGGCGGCTGCCCCGCAGGTCGGTGCCGTCGAGATGACAGGCGTCCAACTCCAAGCCGTCGACACCGCAGGACCGCAGCGCGATACCAGGAAGCCGGCAGGAGGACCAAGTGGCGTTGGTGAGGGTGCAGTCGGTGAAGGCGACCGAGCCGGCGGCGGTGACGCGCTGGAAGGTGGCGTAGTCGAAGCGGCAGCCGTCGAATAGGACGTCCTTGAGGCGGACGTCGGTGAGTCTGGTGCCGGTGAACCGTGAGCCGGTGATTGCGGACCGGTCGATGGTGATGCCGGTCAGGCTCGCGCCGGAGAAGTCGGTACGGGTGATCTCGCAGCCGTAGAGGCTGCCCGCTTCCCAGGTGCTCCCGCTGAGGTCCCCACCGCTGATCCGGCTGCTACGGATACGACAATCCTCCAGCTGCAGGCCATGCCAGGAGCCGCCTTCGACAATGGCGTCGGCGAGGCCGTCCCCCAATTCGGTCACGCTGTCGAGGTCGTCCGGGTCGAGGTCAGGCAGCAAGATCCTCACGTCGCCGATCGTGGTGGTGCGCATATGTCCTCAACCTGTGTAAGCGCGGGGCGGGCACGCCACCCCACGCGTCTCGGGTGGGTAGGCTACTTCTTTTTGTTCCAGTTGTCCCATCCCGCAAGGTCCTGGAACACCGCAAGCATCTTGATGCCCTGACGGCTTTGGGCACTCCAACCCTCAGACGACCTCAGGCGACGGCCAGGCTGCCTCCGAGGACTAGCGCCCCACCAATTTAGATGCGAAGCTATCTATGCAACGTCGAGTGCGCAGGCGGTCACACTTAGCGATGTTGGTGGTTCCGTTGGGACAACTTCCGTTGTGGGGACCGGGCGCGGACGCGCGTCCGCCGTCGAAGCCAGTCCTGGCACGACCGGCGACACTCCGCCTCCTGATCACCGTAAAGGCGGCGCCCAACCCCTCCGCCCGCTACGGGGAGACAGTCTGCGTCGGCGCGCTCGGCCTGGACCCGCCCTGGACGGGCTGGATTCGGCTCTACCCGATCCACTTTCGAGAACTGGCCGACGACAGCAAGTTCCGCAAGTACGACATTGTCCACCTCGAGGCACTGCCGGCCCGGCAGGACCAGCGCCGCGAGAGCTGGAAGCCGATCGTGGACACCATCACCACCGAGCAGCAACTTGCCAACCAGCAGTCCCGTCGAAATCTCCTCGATCCACTCATCGAAGACTCCATGTGCCGGCTCAACAAGCAGACCCGCGACGACCCGAGGGCACGATCGATCGCGCTGATTCGCGTCGCCGACATCTCGGCCCTACAGGTCAAGCGCCATCCCGGCTGGTCGGCGGAGGAGCGCAAGAAGATTGCCGGCTACCTCAACCAGCTCGACCTACTGGAGCCGTCCAAGCGAAGCCCTCTTCAGGCACCGCGATTCACCGGCGCCTACCGCTACCGGTGCGCAGACCGCCATTGCCGCGGTCACCAGCAGACGCTCTGGGACTGGGAGTTCATCGCCCTGCAACGTCGTCTGAGTCAGCTCACCGACGCGGATGCTGCGGATCAGCTGAGACACAAGTTCCTCACCCAACTCTGCGCAGCCGACCGCGAAATCGCCTTCTATGTAGGCAATCAAGCAGCAAGACCGCAGTCCTTCAGCATTGGCGGTGTGTACGCACCGAGGCGGCCCACCGCTCGATACCGATTGCACGTCAGCCGATGATCTCGGTCAGCACGTCAGCATGGCACGCATCCTCGACGCGGCACCAACACGCCAGCTGCTTTCCCGTGAGCTCCCGACGCGCCCGCTCAACAAGCGCCGGCTGCCGCACAAGCCATTGCCGGTAGAGGCGTAACGCCTCAGCCCGATCATGCTTGCGGAGGCTGAATGGATTAGCCCAAGGAGAACGCCGCAACCCGAACCCCTGTCGCCCCACGTAGACGGCACCAGGCGGTACCACCGGGTGGTAGAGGTCCCCCTGCACGCGAACCCGCGACTGCGCCACCACCCCGCCAGCGTAACCGTCAACGACGGGCTCCGAGTGGGTGCTCGACGGAAGCACCTCGACGTCCGGGCAGGTAATCGGCTGCGCTGATGACCCCGAAGGGCTCGTGCACGCGGGTCGTCTTGGAGATTGCGAGGAGAGACGGCGCCGTGTCCCGGCCACGCCAACCCGGTCCAACTGCTTCCGAGCACCCACCGAGCGACCATCCAGACCGGTGGACACGAAGAAGGCCCCGACCCGGCGTGAAACGCCAGGCCAGGGCCTTATCACAGGTGCGCCGCCAGGGACTCGAACCCCGAACCCGCGGATTAAGAGTCCGCTGCTCTGCCAGTTGAGCTAGCGGCGCTCGTTGGCAACGGGGAGAAACGTTAACACGCCCCTTGCCGGGGCCTGCCGGGAGGCACCCCCGCCCCCGCTACGGGCGGATCACCACCCGCCGTCCACGGATCTCGCCCTGCTCCAGCATGCGGCGCGCCTCGCCGACTGCAGACGGTGGCGCCGATCATGTCGACCACGGCGTCGGTCGGGCCAGGGCGGGCAAGACGCCCTCATTCTGGTCGCCAGCCCGGGTCGGAACCGGGAATACGAAAAAGGCTCTGGCCGGATGCAGGACATCAGACCAGAGCCTTGATTGCTGGTGCGCCGCCAGGGACTCGAACCCCGAACCCGCGGATTAAGAGTCCGCTGCTCTGCCAGTTGAGCTAGCGGCGCTCGTCGGCAACGGGGAGAACACTAGCACGCTCCCCGACCCGGGTTCCAATCCGATCCTCGGCTCCCCTCTTCGGTCGAGCTTTACGGTTGAAACCGGCACAGAACCTCCCAGCACGCCGGCCAAGGGGCCCGAGGCAATGGCGGTGTTACGGCACGATGTGCGCCAGACACGCGAGGACAGGGGTGGGGATGGGCAGGTTCGCGCGGGCCGGGGCGGTAATGAGCGCTCTGGTCCTCACAGCGTCGCTGGCACTGACCGGATGCGGTGACGACCAGAAGAAGCCGGCGTTCGTGCCCGGCGGGCAGTCGACAGACCCGGTCGCCACCGGGTCCGCCACCGCGCCCGCGACCAGCCCCACAGAGACGAGCGGGCCGGCCCAGGCGGACGCGCCGCCGCTGGCGGTGAGCCCGGCGGACGGCTCGGCCGGCCGCCCCGTCAGCAGCGAGATCAGCGCGAAGCTCCCGGACGGCGCGACGGTGTCGACGGTCGTCCTCACCGCCGCGAACGGCAAGACGGTCCAGGGCCGGATGCGCCGCGACGGCTCGTCGTGGGTGCCGTCCGCGCCGTTGAAGTACGCGACGCGCTACACCGCCACCGTCACCGCCACCGGCACGGACGGCCAGACCCACGAGGGCACCAGCACCTTCACCACCATGGCCAAGCCGAAGTCGATGATCGGTTCGGGGCTGTACCTGTTCGACGACGTGACGTACGGCGTGGCGATGCCGGTGGTGGCCGAGTTCTCGCCGGGCATCCCGAAGAAGGACCGGGCCGCGGTGCAGAAGCGGATGTTCGTGCAGACCGACCCGCCGCAGCCGGGCGCCTGGCACTGGGTCGACAACGGCACCCAGGCGTACTACCGGGCGCCGGAGTACTGGCAGCCGGGCACGACGATCAGCGTACGGGTGGCGTTGGCCGGGATTCCGCTGAGCAACGGCCGCTACGGCAACGTCGACCGGAGCGCGACCGCCAAGATCGGCCGCAAGTTCGAGATGAAGGTCGACAACGCGACCAAGCAGATGCGCGTGTACGAGAACGACGCGCTGGTCAAGACGATGCCGGTGAGCCTGGGCAAGAAGAGCACCCCCTCCTCCAGCGGCACCCTGGTCGTGATGGAGAAGAAGGAGTCGACGATCTTCGACACCCGGGACGAGCCGGACCCACGGAACCGGTACGTCACGGACATCATCAAGTACGCCCAGCGGTTGACCTGGGGTGGCGAGTTCATCCACGCGGCGCCCTGGTCGGTGGGTCAGCAGGGCCGGCAGAACGTCTCGCACGGCTGTGTGAACGTCTCGACGGCGAACGCCCGCTGGCTGTTCGGCCGGACCCTGGTCGGTGACCCGGTCATCGTCAAGGGCACCGAGCGGCAACTGGCGCCGGGCAACGGCTGGACGGCGTGGGACATGAGCTGGTCGCAGTTCGTCGCGGGCAGCGCGCTGCCGGTCCCCGACGGCGGGGCCGAGCCGGCCTTCTAAGCTGGGGCGACGCGGCCCGAGCGGGTCGTCGAATCCAGTTGGGCCGCCGGTCACACCCCGGCGGCCGGGGCTGGATGCGAGATGCTCGCGACGTGTCGCACCGTATCGGAATCGTTACTCTGCGATTGAGTGTTTCGATTCACTCCCGGCAACGGGTATCCATCCCCGCACGTCTGTAGAGGACGAGGGCCCGGGATCACGACTGTGAGGGAATCATGCGAGCTAGCCAGGACGAGCTGATCCGGTCCGGTGCCACCCGCCGCCGTGGGCGACGCCGGATGTTCGCGGCCGCGGTGCTCGCCGCCGCGATGGCGCTGACCGCCTGCACCGGCAGCAAGGGCGGCGACCAGCCGTCCAGCTGGCAGAGCCCCAGCGAGAGCCCGCCGAAGGCGACGGCCACCATCGCCGAGCCCAAGGCCGACTCCACGGACGTGCCGGCCGCCACCGCCATCTCCTTCACCACGCAGGAGGCGACGGAGACCACGGTCGAGCTGAAAGACTCCGCAGGCAAGGCCGTCAAGGGCGAGCTCGCGGCCGACGGGAAGAGCTGGCTCCCGGCCGGTGCCCTGAAGTACGGCCAGACGTACACCGCGACGGTGACCGCGACCGGCGACGACGGGAAGCCGGCGACGGCGACCAGCACCTTCACCACCATGGCCAAGCCCGCCAAGCAGGTCAACATCAGCAGCTTCCTCGGCGACAACCAGGTCGTCGGCGTGGGCATGCCGCTGATCGTCAAGTTCGGCCGGGCCATTCCGGAGGACTACCGGGCCGACCTGCAGCGCCGGATGACGGTGACCGCGAAGCCGGCCCAGGAGGGCATCTGGCACTGGGTGAGCCCGACCGAGGTGCACTACCGGCCGAAGGAGTTCTGGGCGGCCAACAGCACGGTGACCTATCGGGTGCAGGCGGGCGGGCTGCCCCTCGGCGACGGCTGGTACGGCCGCGCCGACCTGACCGTCGACATCAAGATCGGCGCGTCGCTCGTCATGACGGTCGACAACAGCAACAAGCGGATGACGGTCACCAAGAACGGCAAGGTGATCAAGACGATCCCGGTGAGCCTCGGCAAGCCGTCCACCCCCTCGTCCAGCGGCACCATGGTGGTGATCGAGAAGAAGCGCCACACGGTCTTCGACACCCGCAACGAGCCGGACCCGAACAACCGGTACGTCGCGGAGATCGACTACGCCCAGCGACTCACCTGGGGTGGCGAGTTCATCCACGCGGCCCCCTGGTCGGAGGGTCAGCAGGGCCGGCAGAACGTCTCGCACGGCTGCGTGAACGTCTCGATGGCGAACGGCGCCTGGCTGTTCAACAACACCCGGATCGGCGACCCGATCACCGTCAAGGGCACCGAACGCAAGCTCCAGAACGGCAATGGTTGGACCGACTGGAACATGAGCTGGGACGAGTACGTCAAGGGCAGCGCCCTGCCGTACGAGCCGCCGACGCAGCCGGACGACGATCTCAGCCCGAGCCCGGACCCGGACACCACGGGCGAGCCCAGCGCCACGCCGACCACCTGACCAGCGCGTAGTCACGTAGGAGCCCTCTCCGGACGGAGAGGGCTCCTACGTTTCTCGGGTCTTCGTCATCGAGGGGGCCCTTCCCGAACGCGGGGGAAGGTAGCGCGCGTCGCGCAACCCGAGGACGCGGCGGACGTGGTCGCCGAGACCTTTCTCGTCGCCTGGCGGCGCGGCCGTGACATGCCGCCCGGGTACCAGAGTGCCCTGGGCTGCAAGTAACCGCTCCGGATCAGCCGGGCAGCGTTCGAGCCGGGCGCCGAGGATCAGTCGGATCCCCGGCGCCCGCGGTTTTCCCCTACCAGTCCCCTACAACGCGTCAGGCCCCCTCAAGTGAGGGGGCCTGACTGCTGGGGTGACTGATGGGAATTGAACCCACGACACCCGGGACCACAACCCGGTGCTCTGCCAACTGAGCTACAGCCACCATGCTCTCCGCGCCGGTCGACCCGGGCGGGCGCGGACTAATAATAGCCACACCTCTGGGAGCCCCGTCCACCGGGTTCGGCCGGGCTGGCCGGCGGCGGCTCAGAGCTGGGCGGCGATGGCCTTGGCGCTGTCGATGTCCGGGCCGGGCAGCGGGACGAAGATGGTGCGCCGGTAGTACTCCAGCTCCCGGATGCTCTCCCGGATGTCGGCCAGGGCCCGGTGGGCCAGCCCCTTCTGCGGCTGCCCGAAGTACACCCGCGGGTACCAGCGTCGGCACAGTTCCTTGATCGAGGAGACGTCGATCATCCGGTAGTGCAGGTGCGCGTCGAGGCGGGGCATGTCCCGGGCGATGAAGCCCCGGTCGGTGGCGATCGAGTTGCCGCACAGCGGCGCGCTGCGGGCGTCCTTGACGTACGTGGTGACGTAGTCGAGCACCATGTCCTCGGCCTCGGCGAGGGTGACCGTGGAGCGGCGTACCTCCTCGGTGAGGCCGGACTTGCCGTGCATGGTCCGGACGATCTCCGGCATCCCGTCCAGCGCCGCCTCGTCGGCGTGGATGACCACGTCCACGCCCTCACCGAGCACGTTCAGGTCGGGGTCGGTGACGAGCGCGGCGACCTCGATCAGGGCGTCCCGACCCAGGTCCAACCCGGTCATCTCACAATCGATCCAGACGAGAAGATCAGCCACCGGAACAGACTACGCGTCGCCGAACCGCCCGCGCCTGGAGCACCCGACGGAGGTGGAGCGTCGTTGTTCTTGCGTGTCCGCCGAACCCGTCGCGCCACCCGCCGTCACCGAGGACGATCCGGGCGGTCGTACGGCTCGTCGCCTGGTCACGGTGGTGGCGCTCGCGGCCTTGCTACCGGCGCTCTATCACCCCAACCTGGGCCACGACTTCTTCGACCTGAAGATCTACATGCGGGCGATGGACTGGTGGGCGGCCGGCCACCCGCTCTACGACTACGTCCAGCCGGATCGGGTGCAGGGGGCGCTCTACTTCACCTACCCGCCGTTCGCGGCACTGTTCCTGCGGCCGTTCGCCCTGCTGCCGCTCGGCGCCACAGTGGCGATCTTCACGGCGCTGACTGTGCTCGGCGTGGTGGTGACGACCCGTTGGCTGCTGAAGCCCGTGGTGGAGCGGCACGACCTGCCCCCGTTGTTCAGCGTCACCGTGGCCGTGCTGCTGGTCTTCGCGGCGGAGAGCACCCGGGAGACGATCACCTTCGGCCAGATCAACATGCTGCTGGTGGTGCTGATCCTGACGGACCTGCTCTTCGTCGTACCGGGAGGGCGGCGCTGGGCCGGGGTGGGGGTGGGGCTGGCGACGGCGCTCAAGCTCTTTCCCGGCATCTTCATCCTGTACCTGCTGGCCACCCGACGTTGGCGGGCAGCGGTGATCGCCTCGGCGACCGCGGCGCTGGCCACCCTGCTGGCCGCGGCGGTCGCACCGGCCGACTCGTGGCGGTTCTGGACCCACGAGCTGTGGGCGACGGACCGGGTGGGGCGCACCGACTACACCGGCAACCAGTCGTTGTTCGGCCTGCTCAGCCGGCTCACCGCGCCGGAGCGGCCGAGCCAGCTGCCCTGGCTGCTGCTGGTCGGGTTGGTCGTCGGATACGGGTTGTGGCGGGCCACGCGCGTCGCCCGTGCCGGCGACGCCCTGGCCGGCCTCACGCTGACCGGTCTGGTCGGCGGGCTGTTCAGCCCGATCACCTGGACCCATCACGTCTACTGGTTCGTCCCGGCGGTGGTGGTGCTGGTCGGCGCCGGGCTGGACGAGCGGCGGGACACGGTGGAGGGCGCCCGGCGGCGGCGCTGGCTGTTCACGCTGGCGGCCGGCACCGGCTTCGTGAGCATCTACGGGGTGGTCACGTTCCTGGACTGGGGGGTCACCCCGACGCGTACCGGCAACGTCGTCGAGTTCGTCGCCCGCAACGCGTACGTGCTGCTCAGTCTGCTGCTGCTGGTGGCGCTGCCGGCGCGGCGGCCGGACGGGGATCGCGCCGGCATCTCCTAAAACTTTCACCAAATGGACAGATCTCGCGACTAGCCGGGTTCGGCGCTAATCTGGTCTCAACTACCTCATTTTTCTCCCAGGTAGCACCGAATTCCCCCGGTGGCAGTGGCCCTCCGCGTCGGCAGCGCGGAGGGCCATCCGCCGTTGCGCGGGCGGGGATCGTCAGGCGTCGGCGGGATCGTCCACCGGCCGGGGTGTCTCGGGCGTCGAGGCGGACGGCCAGGACCAGGCCGGCTGGACCGGCAGGTCCGCGAGGGTCTCCGCGCGCCGGCTGGGCACCGGTCCGATCGCCGGCCGGGCTCGCTCGGCGGCTGCCGATCCGACGGAGACCAGTTGCCGCTCGGGCAGGGTGCGCGGTGCCGCGCTGGCGCCCAGCCCGCTGAGCGAGGTGACCCCGAGCCGCCCGGCGAGCACCGGGACCTGGTCGGGCTCGACCACGAAGACCACCTCGCGCGGGCGGATCGGGCGCAGCAGCAGCACCACGGCGAAGACCACCAGCAATATGCCGCCGGCGAGCAGCGCCCACGTCATCTCGGGCAGCCAGCCGGCCCGTAGCTCGGCGCGCACGTCCAGGGTCAGGTCGGCGCGACCGTCCGGTCGCATCACCACCAGGCTCAGCGACCGGCCGGCGAACTCGGCCGGGGTCCAGTCCAGCGCCCCGGTCCCCTCGCGTACCCAGAAGCTCTGCCCGGCGGGGACGGCGGCGGCCGGACCGGCGGCGGCCGGACCGGCGGGCTCCAGGCGGACCGGCAGCGGGCCACGGGCCAGCGCGACCCGGCGCACGGTGGCGTGCGGGACGTCCCGCAGCCAGCGTTCGACCTCGTCGGTTGAGGCCAGGCCGAGGAAGGCCGGGCCGTCGGGGGTACGCGCGGTCAGCCGCAGGTGGGCCTGCCCGGTACGGGCGAAGGGCGCCTCCGCGCGGAGCAGGTCGTCCACGTCGGTGACCACGATGCCCTGGCCGGGGGTGCGAACCGTCTCGAAGCGGGCGCCGAAGCCGCCGTTGGGGTCGCTGTGCCGGGCGGCGGTCCAGAGGACGGCCCCCACCAGCAGCGCCGGAATGCCCATGGTCAACAGCAGGATGCCGGCGATCGTTCGCACGAACCGCATTCGTGTAGTCCCCTTCGGTAGCCAATTACCCGGCCGACCTTACCGACGCGAACCGCACGAACGCCGGATATCCACGGCAAGCACCCAAAGGACCGCAGAAAGCGCGCCGGCCCGACGGAAGATCCGTCGGGCCGGCGAACGTCGGCTGGTCAGGACTTCGACGCGGGCTCCCGGCGGGTACGCAGGAAGGCGACCCCGCCCAGCGCCAGACCGGCCAGGCCGGCGACCAGACCGGCCACGCCGAGGGCCGTGCCGGCACCGCCGTCGGAGTCGTCGTCACCGCGCGCGGCGACCGGGGCGGCCGCCGGAGCCTCCGCGACCGGCGCCGTGGACGCCGACGCGGCGGTCAGGGTGAGCACCGGGGCCGGGTTCTCCGGCTCCTCGCCGCCGGGCGTCGGGTCCTCGATCCAGCGGGCCACATTCCCGTCGGAGTAGGTCTGGAGGACCTTGAACACCATCTGGTCGACCTGGGGCAGCGGCCCCATCGAGACCGGGAACTCCTGGAACTCGCCCGGCTTGACCCCGCTGTTCGCGGAGGCGGTCCAGGTCAGCTTGGCGACCGCCTCGGTGAGCTGGCTGCCGTGCACCTCCAGCGGCGGGTCGACCTTGCGCTTCTCCACCTGCACCGTCCAACCGGGCACCGGCATGGTGGAGACCGAGCCGACCGGGGCGTTCTCCGGCAGCACCACCTCGACCTTGACCGTGGACGCGGTGTCGCTCTCGTTCGGCACCCGGAAGGCGAAGCGGCCGTAGCCGCCCTGGGTGGCCTCCTTCGGGTTGATCGTGACGTGCGCCGAGGCCGGTCCGGCGAGGCCGAGCACAGCCGTGGCGACGGCCGCGAGAGTGAGCGTGGCGACGGCGGCGGGACGCCGGAGACGGATCATGGATCTAGTGCCTTCCGTTACTTGATCGGCACGGTGGCGGTCACCGTGGCCTGGTCGATGTCGGACGTGCGGAGGGTGAAGCGGACCTGCCACTCCCCCGCCGCGGGGAGGTTGACCTCTCCGTAGGCGTGGTTGTCGGTCAGCGCCAGCAGCGGGATGTCGATCGGCTCGATCCCGGCCGACGGCAGCGCGATGGTGGCCTTCCACTCCTTCACGGGCTGCGGTCGATTATCGGAGGTGTACGCGTACAGGTGGACCGAGTTGCTGCCGCGCCGGGCCGGGTCCAGCTCCACCTGCAACGAATAGAGCGGGCTGGTCAGCGTGGCGGCGAAGTAGTTGTCGGACGAGCCGGCCACGTTGGCGGCGGTGCGGGCCGGGGTGGTCTGCACCAGGGTCGCCGTGACCCCGAGCACCACCGCGGTGATCGCCAGCTCGGCCACCACCGCCCGCCGCATCGACCCTGGACGGCCCGCGGCGGCGCGCCGCCGCACCAGGGACCGAGAATACGCCGCCACCGCGATGACCAGCACGAACAGCCCGATCTTGGCGAGCAGCAGGCGCCCGTACGTGGTGTCGACCAGGGCCGCCGGGGTGGCCACTTCGATCAGCGCCTGCACGGTGCCGGCGAGCAGCAGCGCGGCGACCGCCAGGGTGGCCCAGCGGGACCAGATCGGCAGAATGGCGTCCAGTTCCCGCTCGTCGGCCCGGGGCAGCAGGAAGCCCGCGAGCATCACCAGGCCGCCCAGCCAGACGGCCATGCTGCCCAGGTGCACCGCGTCCACCGCCACCGAGACCGCCGGGGCGGGCGAGGCGGCCGGGTGACCGGCCAGCGGCCAGGTGAACAACGTCGCCCCGGCAAGGATGGCCAGGATGATCCCGTCGGTACGGCTGACCGCTCCGGCGAAGAGCGGCCGGAGCAGGAACGCCGCCGCGGCGAGCAGGCCGAGCCGGACCAGGTGCGCGATGCCGTACGGGCTGCCCAGCACGTCACCGAAGGCGGTGCCGGTTCCGGCGAACAGGCCGCCCCCGACGGTGTAGGGAACCTGCAGCCACAGCTCGGCGAGGGTGGCGGCGACCAGCAGGCCCAGCCCCGACCAGGCCAGCCGGACCGGCGCCCGTCGGGACAGCCGGCGCGGCCAGAGCGCGGCCAGCACCAGGGCCGGGCCGACCAGCAGCAACAGGCCCAGGTAGCCGACGCCCTTCATCACCTTGACCGCGTTCTCGACCACCGGGTTGGCGCGGTTGTCCGTACCGGAGTCCGTCGGCGGGGTCGAGGGCGCGCCCACCGAGTAGGTGAACGCGCCGGAGACCGGGTGGCTGTCGGCCGAGATCACCCGGTAGCTCACCAGGTAGGTGCCGCGGGCGCCGGACGAGTCGACCGGGATGGTCACCACCGCGCCGTTGAACGTCGGCTCACCCCGGTCGGCCCGGGAACCGTCGGGAGCGATCACCCGGATCTTGCCGGGGACCTGGCGTACGCCCTCGCTGAAGGTCAGCACCACCTCCGACGGCGCGCTGGACACCACCGAGGCAGCGGTGGGGCTGGTGCTCGCCAGCACCGCGTGGGCGCTGGCCGGCGTGGCCGGGGCGAGCAGCAGTGCGACGAGGGTGACCAGCAGGCCGGCGAGCGTCGCCCACCGGGCGGCCCGGCGACGGTCGGCGGCGGCCACGGGCCGGGGGGGTACGGCAGCAGTCATGACCGACATGCTTCCTGACGCATGCGGCGATCGGCGAGCCCGGATCATCCGCGGCCCACGGCGAGGGCGACCGGCAGCCACCGCACCTGGCGTCGCGCCGATCGCGCCACGGGTATGTCGTCGCACGTCATGACGGGGTAGTCGCGGGGCGGTGGGAAAAAGTTCCCGACGTGGGCGGGACCATAGAAAGGGCCGAAGGGCCCTGCCGGACCCCGGTACGCCGCGTAACCTCGTCTGTCGTGATCCCCGTCCCGCGCGACACCTCCACCGGCCCCGCTCCCGTGGGGCACGACGCTGGACGGGGTCCGGCGACGGACCTCACGCTGGCCGGTTGACGGAACTTTCCTCGGAGCCGGGACGACTAATGATCATGATCGCAGCGAGCACCCGGGCCGGCCGCTGGCCCGCCCTCCGGCCCTGGCTCGGCGTCGCCGTCCGGCTCGGGCTGGCCGCCGTCTGGCTGTTCGCCGGCGCCAGCAAGGTCGGCGACCTGGGCGCCTCCGGCCGGGCGGTCAACGCCTACCAGGTGATGCCGTACGACGTGGCGAAGGTGATCGGCGCCGCGCTGCCCTTCGTGGAGCTGGCGCTCGGCGTACTCCTGCTCGTCGGCCTGGCCACCCGGCTGGCCGCCGGCGTCTCCGCGGCGCTGCTGGTGATCTTCATCACCGGCATCGTCTCGGCCTGGGCCCGTGGCCTGGCCATCGACTGCGGGTGCTTCGGCAGCGGCGGCCAACTCGGCGCCGGCCAAGCCCCGAGCTATCTCCCGGAGATTCTCCGGGACCTGGGATTCCTGGCGCTGGCCGGGTTCCTGCTGATCTGGCCCCGCACCCCGTTCGCGCTGGACGGCTGGCTGGCGGGCGAACCACCCGTGGAGGACGAGGATGAGTAGTCGCAAGGGGCGTAAAGACGCGTCCCGTGTGGTCCGCGAGCAGATCGCTCGGGAGAAGCGGCGCACCCGCACCATCATCACTTCGGTCGCCGCGGCGGCGCTGCTGGTGGTCGCCGGGCTGATCGGCTGGACCGTCTACCACAGCCAGCAGTCGAAGAGCTACACCGCGCCGGCCGGCGCCAACCACGAGGGCACCGGCATCGTCATCGGCCAGGGCCCGGTCACCATCGACCTTTATGAGGACTACCAGTGCCCGGCCTGCAAGAATTTCCAGGACACCAACGGCTCGACCCTCACTGACCTGATCAACGAAAGCAAGGTGCGGGTGATCTTCCACCCGGTCGCCTACCTCAACCGCTTCTCCACCACCCAGTACTCCACCCGCTCCTCGGCCGCCGCCGGCTGCGCCGCCGAGGGCGCGCGGTTCAAGGAGTTCACCGACGCGCTCTTCGCGAAGCAGCCGCCGGAGAACAGCGCCGGGCTGAGCGACGACGAGCTGATCGACATCGGCGCGAGCGTCGGGGTGAGCCGGGACGCGATGAGCTCCTGCGTGAAGGCCGGCACCTACAAGTCGTGGACCGCGCACGTCACCGACGACGCCAGCCGGGCGGGGGTCACCGGCACCCCGACCATCAAGGTCAACGGCAGAGAACTCTCGGACACCGAGCGCAACCCCGACGGGATCAAGGCGGCGGTGGCGGCGGCCGGCAAGTGACCCCGGCCCCACTGCGGCGGGCGGGGCTGGCGGTCGCCGCCGCGCTCGCCGCGCTCCTCGTCCCCGCCACGCCGGCCGCGGCACACGCCGCGGACGCCCCCGACGGCACCGACTACCGGGCCGAGGTCACCGCGATCAGCCCCGCCCCGCCCGGGCTCACTGCCCGAATGATCGAGGCAGGGGCCCGGCTGGAGCTGACCAACCGCACCGGGCGGGACGTCGAGGTATACGGCTACTCCGGAGAGCCGTACCTGCGGATCGGACCCGGCGGGGTCTACGAGAACAGCCGCTCCCCCGCCACGTACCTGAACCGGACCATCGCCGGCGACATCCTGCCGCCGGAGGCCGACCCGGCGGCGACGCCGGTCTGGCGGCGGATCTCCGACGGGCCGACGGCCCGCTGGCACGACCAGCGGACGCTCTGGCTGGAGTCGACGCCCCCGGCGCAGGTCAGCGCCGACCCGACCCGGCAGCAGCGGATCCGCGACTGGGTGGTGCCGGTGCGCGCCGGCGACGACACGATCGAGGTACGCGGCACCCTGGACTGGGTGCCGCCGCCGGACGCGTACCCCTGGTGGGTGGCCGCCACGCTCGGCTTCCTGCTCATCGGCGCGGCCGGGCCGGTCCCGGCCGGCACGACGGCCGGCGTACGTGCGCTGCGCGCGGCCGGCGCGCTGCTCGCCCTCGGCGGGGCCGCCACGGTGGCGCTCACCGTGGGCCGGGCGCTGGACGCCGGCGCCGAGGGCGTGGGCGGGGTGCTGCTCGGGCTGGTCGGCGGGCAGCTGTGGACGCTGCTCACCGGGCTCGGCGCGCTGGCCGCCGGCGGGTACGCGCTGGCCCGCCGAGGAGCCGCCGACTTCGCGCTCGCCCTGGCCGGGGCCGCGCTGCTCCTCTTCGCCGGAGTGGCGAACCTGGCCGTGCTGTCCCGCTCGGTGGCCCCGGTTGCCGGCCCGGCACCCCTGGCCCGGGTCATGGTCACGCTGGCGCTCGCCACCGGCGCCGGCGCGCTCGCCGCCGGCCTCCTCCGCCTCCACGCGGCCGCCCGCGCCGCCCGCCCCGCCCGCGCAGCGCGCGCTCAAGATCCGCGCAAGTTCCGGGAAGATGCTGCCTCCCGAACCGGTGAGCCAGCAGGTTCCGTGAAGTTGTCGGAATCCTGAGGCCCCGGGCACTCAGCAGGGGCGCGCGGCGGTGCGGGGGTCGAAGCCGTAGGGGAGTTCCAGGCGGTGTTTCGCCAGGAGGGACTCGTCGGTGAGGATGTCGGGAGTGGGGGCGTCGGCGACGATCCGGCCCGCGTCCAGGATCACCGAACGGTCACACAGCTCCGCCGCGTACGGCAGGTCGTGGGTGACCATCAGCAGGGTCACCGGCAGGGCGCGCAGGATCTCGGCCAGCTCCCGCCGGGCCGCCGGGTCGAGGTTGGACGACGGCTCGTCCAGAACCAGAATCTCCGGACGCATGGCGAGCACGGTGGCCACCGCCACCCGGCGGCGCTGACCGAAGGAGAGGTGGTGCGGCGCCCGGTCCCGGTGCTCGCTCATCCCCACGGCGGCGAGCGCCTCGTCGACCCGGGCCGCCAGCTCCGCCCCGCGCAGCCCGAGGTTCGCCGGCCCGAACGCGACGTCCTCGGCGACGGTGGGCAGGAAGAGCTGATCGTCCGGGTCCTGGAAGACGATGCCGACCCGGCGGCGGATCTCCGCGAGGGTGTCCCGGTCCCGGCTGATCGTCAGCCCGCCGACGCTGACCGTGCCCTCGGTCGGGGTGAGGATGCCGTTGAGGTGCAGCACCAACGTGGTCTTGCCGGCGCCGTTCGGCCCGAGCAGCGCGACCCGGTCCCCGCGCGCCACGCTCAGGTCCACCCCGTGCAGGGCGACATGACCGTCCGGGTACGCGTACCGGACGCCGCGTACGTCCAGGGAGGCAGGCGGGTGCACATCTCCGATCATGTCAGGACGACCGCGACGGCGGCGATGGTGGCCGCGGCCAGCGGCACCGTCGCGGCGAGGGCCCACTGCCCGGCGGTGGCCGCCCCCGCGCCCTGCCAAACCGCCGGCATCCGCCCGGTGTAGCCG
Organism: Micromonospora sp. NPDC048999; assembly: GCF_040649295.1. Taxonomy (NCBI): domain Bacteria; kingdom Bacillati; phylum Actinomycetota; class Actinomycetes; order Micromonosporales; family Micromonosporaceae; genus Micromonospora; species Micromonospora sp. NPDC048999. The sequence goes on from NZ_JBEZFI010000004.1 coordinate 244,285, forward strand.
CGGGAGACCATCGCCAGGTAGACCCGCTCGCCGCGCTCGAAGGCCCGCAGGAACAGCGCACCCACCCCGGCGGCGAAGCCCCGCAGCTGCCAGAGGAACCGCGGGTCGTCACCCCGGGACACCCGGGCCACCCGCATCCGCCGGGCCTCGCCCACCAGCACGTCCAGATAGCGCAGCATGAAGGTGGCGATCTGGGTGAGGATCTGCGGGCAGCGCAGCCGGTCCAGGCCGACGATCAGGTCCCGCGTCGTCGTGGTCGCCGCCAGCAGGAGCGACGCCAGTACGCCGAGGGTGCCCTTGGCCAGGATGTTCCACGCGCCGTGCAGACCGTCCACGGACAGGCTCAGCCCGGCCACCTCGACCCGCTCCCCGGCGCCGAGGAACGGCAGCGCGAACGCGAAGAGCACGAACGGCAGCTCGATCAGCGCCCGGCTGAGCAGCCAGCGGGGCCCGACCCGGGCCAGCGCCGCCACGACGGCGACCAGCAGGGCGTACCCGCCGAAGGCCCAGTACGCCTCCCTGGGGGTGGCGACCACGACGACGGTGAAGAGCACCATCGCGGCGATCTTCACCTCGGGCGCGAGGCGGTGCACCGGGGAGGTCGCCTCGCGGTAGAGCACGTGCGCATGCCCGGCACCCATGACGACGTACCTCCTCAGCCGGCCTGGTTGGCGCGGGCCGGGTGCGGCATCGCGTCGGAACCGGCGTCGGACGTCGCCCGCGGGCCGGCGCCACGGCGGCGGGTCAGCCAGAACAGGCCGCCGGCCAGGGCGAAGGTGAGCAGCACTCCGATCACGCCGGACAGGCCGGTGGAGAGGAAGCCGTTCGTCACGCCCCGGACGCCGTAGTCGGCCAGCGGGCCGCCCAGCTCGTGTTCCTTCGCCTGCTGGGCCGGGCAGCTGCCGCCGGTGATCTCGTCGTCGGCGTTCACCGTGCAGCCCTTCAACAGGGACGCGTCGAGCCCGTCGGGGTGCGACGACGCGTAGTTGCTGACCACGCCGGCGAGCAGCAGGGCGACCAGCAGGCCGCCGAGAAGGAAGGGCCAGGAACGCTTGCTCATCGGGCACCTCCGGCGACCGAGACGACGGGAGCCGGCGCGGCCGGCTTCAAGGCACGCAGCGCGTACACCAGGTCGGGGCGGACCTTGGCGACGGTGACCACGGTGGTCGCGGTGATCAGGCCCTCGCCGATGCCGATCAACAGGTGGGCACCGGCCATCGTGCCGGCCAGCCCGACCAGGTTGCCGCCCAGGTCGGTGGTGCCGCCCAGCCAGTACTCCACGACGAAGCCCTGGCTGGCGACCACCACGCTGACCAGCGCGGAGACGAAAGCGGTGAGGCCGAGGCCGGCCGGGGTACGCGGCAGCACCCGCAGCAGCAGCGCGATCAGCAGGTAGCCGGCGGCGGTGCCGAGGAGCGCCATGTTGGTGATGTTGAGGCCGAGCATGGCCACCCCGCCGTCGCCGAAGATCAGGGCCTGCACGACCAGGACCACAGCCACGCAGAGCGCCCCGACCCACGGGCCGACCAGCAGCGCGGCGAGGGCGCCACCGAGCAGGTGGCCGCTGACCCCGGCGGTGAAGATCGGGAAGTTGAGCATCTGCACGGCGAAGATGAACGCGGCGACCAGACCGGCCATCGGCGCCAGCCGGTCGTCGAGGTCGCGACGCCCGCGCAGTACGCAGAAGGCGAGCACGGCGAGCGCCAGCGCCGCGAAGATCGCGGCGACGGGACCGTCGATGATCCCGTTCGAGATGTGCATCGCCAGGGTTTCCACGCGACCTCCCGGGGCGCGGCGGGACGTTCCACGCCGACACCGGTGAGCTTATTTGTGGCCGACCGTTGTTGCCAATCCCTTGCAACAAGCCATGGTGATCATCACGCGGGCGGCGCGTCGCCACCGCCTCTGGACGGCGGCATGGCGGTATCGTCTGCGCCATGACCGACCGCCTCAGCCCCGGCGACCCCGCCCCCGAATTCAGCCTCCCGACCGACAGCGGCGGCACGCTCACCCTGGCCGACCTGCGCGGCCGCAAGGTCATCCTGTACGCGTACCCGGCCGCCATGACGCCCGGCTGCACCAAGCAGGCGTGCGACTTCCGCGACTCGCTCGCCTCACTCCAGGCCGCCGGCTACGAGGTGGTGGGCATCTCCCCCGACAAGCCGGAGAAGCTGGCCAAGTTCCGCGACCGGGACGTCATCACCTTCCCCCTGGTCGCCGACATCGACAAGGCGGTGCTGACCGCGTACGGCGCGTACGGCGAGAAGCAGCTCTACGGCAAGACGGTGACCGGGGTGATCCGCTCGACCTTCGTCATCGACGAGGACGGGAAGATCGAACGGGCGCTCTACAACGTCAAGGCCACCGGGCACGTCGCCAAGCTCCGCCGCGACCTCGGCCTGGACTGAACTTGTCACACCGGGCCGCTACGTTCCGTGCGTGGTTCGGTACAAGTACACGCCGGAGGCGCTCGCCCAGGCTGCCGCCGAAGCACACAGCATCACCGGAGTGATGCGCGCGCTCGGTGTGCGAATCAGCGGTGGGTCCCATGCACACATCAGCCGACAGCTCAAGTTCTTCGGCATCGACACATCACACTTCACCGGCAGCGTGCACAACAAGGGGCGCATAGGAGCACGCCGGCCCTCCGCGGCGGTGCTGGGAAAACTCGAACCCGATGCCCGCAGGACCCCGGGATTCCGCCTGAAGCGAGCGCTGGCGTCCATCGGCCTTCCCGAGCAATGCGAGGTCTGCGGTGTCGACACGGAGTGGCAAGGGGCCCCGCTGGTCCTGCACGTCGACCACATCAACGGCGACTTTCTCGACAATCGCCCACCCAACCTGCGCCTGCTCTGCCCGAACTGCCACAGCCAGACAGCCACGTATGCCGGGCGGAAAAAGAATTGGGATCTGGCGACGCAGAACCCGCCTCACGATGCTCCTGACTCGGAAGCGGATGACATCACGAGGGAGCTAACCCGGCCGGCCAGGCCCAGCACGCCACTTGCCGAGCAGGAGGTGGCCTCGTTGATCAGCCAGGTCGCGGCGGGCCACCTCACCTCAGCGGAGGCCGCCCGGCGCCTCGGAATCTCCCGCGACATCGTCAGCAGGATGCGACGGCGCTGGGAGGCGACGGGAAGCACTGCGCCCCCACCACGCGTTCCTGACCGCCCGGTCCGGCGACGGTTCCGGGAGGCTGTCGTCCGCTTAGCTCTCGCTCACCCAGAGTCTGGTGCGCGGAAAATCGCGCGACGACTGACGGAGGCGTCGGACGATGGGCCGGTGATCAGCCACCAGACGGTGCAGCTGATATTGCGGGAGGCGGGCCTCGCCACCGCCGAGGCCCGACGCTCTAGAATCAGCGGGTCTGCGGGAGTGGCGAAAGGGCAGACGCGGTAGGTTTAGGTCCTATTGTCCGAAAGGACGTGGGGGTTCGAATCCCCTCTCCCGCACCAGAGCAGCCCTGTCGTGAGCGTCACGATCCCATGACGTCGGGACCAGGCTGATCCAGGATGGCCGGCGTGAACCTGCGCTTCGTCCTCGACCCCGTACTCACCCCCGAGCTGCGCGAGCAGATCGTCGCCCTCTGGGTGGAGGTCACCAACGCCGGCGGCGCGGTGGGCTTCGTCGCCCCGGTGACCGCGGCCGAGGTCCGTCCCGTCGCCGAGGAGGCCTTCGCGGGCATCGCCGACGGCCCGGACCGGCTGCTCGTCGGCTACGAGGGGGATCGCCTCGTCGGCATCCTGGTCATCTGCGACAACCGGTTCCACCTGACGACGCACTGGCGGACGCTCAAGCGGGTGATGGTGCACCCGGACACGCAGGGCCGCGGGTACGGCGCCGCGCTGATGCGCGAGGCCGAGCGAATCGGCCGGGAGCTGGGTCTGGCGGCGCTGCACGTGACGGTCCGGGACGGCCTGGGCCTGGGCGCCTTCTACGGCCGGCTCGGCTACCGCGAGGTGGGCCGGCTGCCCGCCGCGCTGCGCCTCGCCCCCGGCGACGACCGGGACGAGGTATTCATGTGGCTCGACCTGAATGCGGCGTGAGTCGGCTACGCCATCAGGTCCATAGGACACCGGCGGCACACCCTCAGCAGCCGGCGCGTACCACCTCGGCGGCGGTGGGTGAGGCGACGGGCGGGTCCACCACGGCCGACGCGGCGAGGGTCGGCGGGCTGGTCGACGCGGACGGCCGGGGGCTCGGCCGGGCGGACGGCGAGCGGGTGGGCGTCGCCGACCGGGACGGGGTGGCGGAGGCGCCGCCGTACATCCGGACGGTGCTGTGTTGGACCTGGCCGGGGAGCATCCGGAGGCCGGTGGCGGTGGCGCGGTGGCCGTACACGTCGGTGACCCGGATGGTGTACGGCCCGGGGCCGGCGCCGGAGTCGATCAGCCAGTAGTTGTAGTCCTGCCGGACGGCCGCGCGCCAGTTGCCGCCCTGCCGTACCTCGACGGAGCGCAGCGGGTTGCCGTGGTCGCCGACGAGGACGGCGAACCACCACTGCGAGGCACCCTCCTTCATGCGGAAGGTGAGTGGGCCGGGCAGGGGCGGGTTCACCACCGCGCGGTAGGTGACCTTGACGATGCCCTGCACCGGGTCGGCGATCCGCGCGAACGCCTGGGCGGAGAGGTCGAGGTGGCCGGGTTCGCACTCGGGGCACTGGTCCATGACGAGGACCCGGACGGTGCCCTTCGGGCCGGTGACGTCGAGGAAGCCGCCGCAGGCCGCGCCGGAGGCGTACTCGTTGGGGCCGAGGGCGACGTAGAGCTGGTTGGCGGGCGCGGTTGGTCGCGAGCAGTTGCCGCCGGCCCCGTTGGAGTCGTAGAAGGTCGCCTTGCCGGTCCGCACGGTGTCGCCGAGCGGCGGTCCGGCGAGCGCCCCGGGCAGGGCTGCGGGCAGCGCGCGGGGCGCGGCGCAGGCGGGGGCGGCGCCACCGCGTACGGCGAGAGCCACGCCGAGCAGGGCGGCGAGCGCGCCGACCGCGCCGGCGGCGAGCCAGCGGCGGCGGGGGCGGGGGGCGGCGCGGCGGCGGCCCGGCCCGACCCGCGCGGGCCGGTTGCCATCCACGGCGGGGGGCGGCGGGCCGCTGCGAGCGCTACCTTCGGTCACGCCGGTCGATGCTGCCGGACGAGACAGCGTCGGACAAGCGGGCTGAGCGGAAGCTCTGGCTGCTGCGTGCCGCCGGGGCGGGCCCCCGCCAGCGAGCGGGCCAGGTTCCGGTCGGATGGTCGGGCTGTCCGACCGGACGAGGGTCACCGGGCTGGCGGCCGAGTCAGTAGCATCGCGCACATGTCAGATGGACAGCAGCTCGCCGACTACGACACGCACCGCTCGGCGTCCGAAGTGGATCCCGATGGCACGGAGCAGTCGTCCGCCCCGGCTCCGCGTCGCCGCCGCGGCCGGCGTATCGCCCTGATCGTGCTGCTGGTGGTGGTGTTGCTCGTCGGTGGCGGCGTCATCGCCGGTGGGTTTTACCTGAAGTCGGTGGAGTCGGGCATCGACCGGGTTGACGCCTTCACCGGTGTCCCGGAGGAGGAGCGCCCCGCGGTCGGGGCCACGGGAGCACAGAACCTGCTCATCCTGGGTAGCGATTCCCGCGATCCGGAGAAAACCGCCGGTTCGCGGACCGACACCATCATCGTGGCCCACCTCCCGGCGGATCGGTCGAGCGCACAGCTGATCTCGATCCCCCGCGACACCTGGGTGCCGATCCCTCGCTCGGCGGACGGCCGACACGGCGGCCAGGATGCGAAGATCAACGCCGCCTTTGCCTGGGGCAGCACTCCGCTGATGGTGCAGACGGTGGAGAAGTTCACCGGGGTCCGGATCGACCACGTGGCGCTCATCGACTTCGGCGGCTTCAAGGAGATCATCGACGCTCTCGGCGGTGTGGACGTCGATGTGGAGAAGTCGTTCACCTCGATCCACCCGCCGTACCGCGCCTTCAAGGCCGGGCCGCAGCTGATGAACGGCGAGGAGGCACTCGACTACTCCCGCCAGCGCAAGCAGTTCGCGGACGGCGACTTCGCCCGCATTCGGCACCAGCAGCAGGTCATCAAGGCGATCCTGGACAAGGCCGCCTCCGGCGGGCTTCTCACCAGCCCCACCAAGCTGAACGATTTCCTCAAGGCGACGTCGAAGTCGGTGTCGGTGGACAAGAACATGTCTCTGCTGGACATGGCGAGCCAGATGCGCGGGGTGCGGGGCAACAACCTGTCGTTCCTCACCAGCCCGACCAAGGGCACCGGCTGGGTCGGCGACCAGAGCGTGGTGTTCGCCGACGCCGGCCGGGTGAAGACCTGCTACGACGCGGTGCGCCGGGACTCGGTCGAGGAGATCAAGCTGTACGCCCGGAAGTGACCCCGCCAGACGGCGGATCGGAGGCGTGACGGGGCGGCGGGTCGAACGATCCACCGCCCCGTTTCCGTCGGCATCGCACCATGATCATAAGCGGCGGGAAGTAGGGCATCGGACTGGCTGGCCGGCTCTGGTGCCCTCGTCTGCCCGGCCGTATCCTGCGTTCGCCCCGGCAGCGGGAATGGCCGAGCCAGGGCACCACGGGGGAAGGAACACCAGTGTCACAGCAACCGGCGGTGGGCGACCACATAGTCGGCACGGAGGAACCTGGCGAGGAGCCGCTGTCGACCGGGAGCGGCGACGGCCAGAGTCGAAGCCTCACACCGGTGATCCCGGCGGCCCGAGGGAGGTCGTCCGCGCCCCGCTCCGCCAGGCCAGGGTTGGACACCACGGCGGTACTGCCGTACGCCGGATCCCGGGCCTCCCGGCGCACCCGGGCGCTACGGGCGTGGATGATGACCGGGCCGGTCGATGTCGCCGCACTGCTGGCTCCGCTGCTGACGACGCATCGGTACTGGCACGGGACCCTGGTCATGGCCGGCCTGACGGTCACCTTCTTCACGGCCGGTGGGCTCTACCACGCGCGGCGTCACGTGAGCATCCTGGACGAGCTGCCGAGTCTTTGCGGGCGACTGCTCGCCTCGGCGGCGGTGGTGGCGATGATTGCGGCCCTGCGGCACGAGTCGGCGGAGTATGTCCTGGGCTTCGTGCGGGGGGTGGGTTTCGCCGCCGGGCTGGTGATCGTGGGGCGGGTGGTCACCCGGGAGTTCGCCATCATCGCCCGTAAGCGCAGGTGGGTGGAGCACAACGCCATCATCATCGGCGGCGGGCCGACCGCCGTGGAGCTTGCCCGGTTGCTGCGCCGCTACCCGCAGTACGGCCTGCGCTTCGTCGGCTGCGTCGACACCTCGCCGGGCACCGGGACGGCGACTCACCCGCTGATCGGTGGTCTGAACGAGCTGGAGCAGTTGGTGGCGATGGTCGAGTGCGAGGTCCTCATCATCGCCGACCCGAACTGCCCGGAGCCGATGCTGATGGAGGTGCTGCGCCGACCCGCGACCGCAGCCTGCGACCTCTGGGCGGTGCCCCGGCTCTGGGGCTCCCGATCGCACGGCGACCATATTGGAGCGTTTCCGATCGTCAAGATTGGCGATACCACGCTCTCCGGCCCCCGGTGGGCGCTCAAGCGCGCCTCGGACGTGATCTTTGCCCTGGTGGCGCTGCTCGTGCTGAGCCCTGTCCTGCTGCTCTGCGCGCTCGCCGTGCTCATCGACGGCGGGCCTGGCGTGTTCTTCCGGCAGGTGCGGATCGGCCGGCACGGGAAGCCGTTCCACATCATCAAGTTCCGGTCGATGCGCCCAGCGGACGAGCACGAGTCGCAGACGAACTGGTCGATCGCGCACGACCGGCGGGTCGGCCCGATCGGCCGCTTCCTACGGCGTACCTCGCTGGACGAGCTTCCGCAGCTGTGGAACGTCCTGCGGGGCGACATGAGCGTGGTCGGGCCGCGGCCGGAGCGCCCGTATTTCGTGGAGAAGTTCTCCGCGGAATACCCGGCCTACGCCATGCGGCACCGGGTTCCGGTGGGGCTCACCGGGCTGGCACAGGTCAGTGGCCTGCGGGGGGACACCCCAATCTCGGACCGCGCCCGGTTCGACAACTACTACATCGAGAACTGGTCGCTGTGGCTGGACGCCAAGGTGCTGCTGCGTACGGTCGGGGAGGTGTTCCGCGGCGGCGGTCGCTGACCGGTCCACGCCGGCCGGGACGAGGATCTACTGCGCCCCGACGAACCCCTCATCCCTTGGAGCATCCCTTGCCGAATGTTTCGGTCGTCATCCCTACGACGGGCCGGCCCAGCCTCGTCGAGGCGGTGCGCAGCGCTCGCGCTCAGCGCGGGGTGTCCGTGCACGTCGTGGTCGTCTGCGACCTCGCCGAGGTGCCCGCCACCGTGCGGGAACTGCGTGGCGAGGTGGACGAGGTGGTCTGCACGGGCGGGGGTCGGCGTGGCTCGTACGCGCGCAACCTCGGCGTCGCGCACGCCGCCCCGGGCAGCCACGTGGCGTTCCTGGACGACGACGATGCCTGGTTGCCGGGGAAGTTGGTCGCCCAGGTGCCGGTGCTGGAACGGCTGGCCGCCCAGGGCTTCCGGCCCGTCGTGTCGTCCCGGATCCTGCAGCGGACGGCGGGCGGCGAACCGCTCCCGACGGCGACGCCGGAGACCCTGATCGCCGACGGCGTCCGGCCCGAGGACTACCTCTTCCGCCGGCGTCGGCTCGGCATCGGCCGCCAGTCGCTGCCGACCTCGACCCTGCTGACGACCGGGGAGCTGGCCACCGCCTGCCGCTGGGACGAGACGTTGCCCCGGCACCAGGACTGGGACTGGCTGGTCCGCGCGGCCCGCCTGCCCGGCGTCACCATCACCCAGGTGCCGGAGGCCACCGCCGTCTACACCGTCGGCAGCCCCGGGTCGGTCTCGGCGGGCGCGGACTGGCGTACCTCGTGGGAGTGGGCGAAGCGGTGGGAGGGCGTCTGGGCCCGGGAGACCTTCGCCGATTTCATCGCGGCGCAGACCCTCCGGTACGCGCTCCAGGCCCGCGACTGGGCCGGCGTTCGGGAGCTGGTACGGGCGATCCGGCGGAACTCGCCCCCCTCCGCCCGGAACGCCGCGCTGGCCGCGCTCGGTATGGTGCCACGGGCCACCCTCGAGCGCGTCGCGATGCGGCGGTCGCGGGCCGCCACCGATTCCACCACTCCCCGACTGACGGACCGGTCCCGCTGATGCGCCTGCACTTCGTACTGCCCCAGCTGGAGCCGCTGTACGGCATGGAGCGTGCCGCGGTGCTCCTGATGCGGGGGCTGCGGGCACACGGTGTGGCGGTCTCCGCTACCGTCCTGTCCCGAGGCGTCCCGCCGGGCCTCGACGACCTCGACATCGACCACCTCGACATGGGCACCCGGATCACCCGCCTGGTGGAGGCCGTTCCGCCGCTGCGCCGGCGGTTGCGGGCCCTGCCGGCCGACGCGCAGGTAGTTTCGAGCGGCCTCTGGGGGACGGTTCCCGTCAGCGCCGCGCTGGCCGGCACCGGGCGCGGCTTCGTCGCCTGGGAGCATTCACTGCTACCCGAGCGGCTTCGCATCGACCGGCGGGTTCGCGCGTTGGCCAGGATGACCCGGGTCGGCGCGTTGCGTCCCCGGCTGGTCGTCGCGGTCTCCGACGGGGTGGCGCGGACGGTACGGCAACAGGCACCGGGGCAATCCGTCGTCACGATCACCAATCCGATGCCACTCACCGGTTTCGTCCCGCCGCGCCAGGTCGCCGACCAGTCGCGGGTCGGGCTGCTCACGACCGCGGCATTCCGCCCTTACAAGAATCACCGCTGCGCTTTGGCGGCGCTGGCCCGGCTGCCGGAAAACTACCACCTGACCCTCGCCGGTGACGGTGAGGAGCGGGGGATGCTGGAGGCCCGGGCACGCGAGCTGGGCATCGTGCATCGGACGACGTTCCTGGGCCGGGTGCCCGGAGTGGCCGGGCTGCTCGCGGAGGCGGACCTGCTGGTGCACCCGTCCCGTGCCGAGACCTTCGGGTTCAGCCTCGTCGAGGCGGCCGAGGCCGGTCTGCCGGTCGCCACCCTCCCGATGCCCGCGATGGACGAGCTGATCCCGGCCCTGGTGCCCGGCATGTTGGCCGCCGAGCCGACGCCGGAGGCGCTCGCCGAGGCGATCCTGCGGATGACCGGCGATGCGCGTCCCACGCACGCCGACTTCGAGAAGGCCTGGCACGCGCGGTGTGAGGCACTCGACCCGGCCAGGGTGAGCCGCCGGTGGGTGGAGGTGTTGGACCGGTGACGCTCGCGGACCGCGCCGCCGACCCGACGGGTACGGAGCCTTCCTCCGCGCGGCCGGCCCGTTCCTCCGCCGGCCGCGGCGACGGTTTCCTGCGCAAGTCCGGCACGTTCCTGATCGGAACCCTGCTGCGTACGGTCGCCCAGGGCGCGCTGTTCGTCCTGCTGGCGCGGGAGATGCCGATCGAGGAGTACGGCCTGTTCGTTGGCGTCACCGCGCTCGTGGCGGTGGTCTCGCCGTTCTCGTCGGCCGGCGCGCCGAGCCTGATCTTCCAGAGCCATGCCGACCGGCCGGCGGACTGGGGCCGGCACCTCGCCCGGGGGCTGGTGCTGACGGTCACCTTCGGGCTCGGCGCGTCCGTACTCGTGACAGCCGCCGGGGCGGCGATCTGGGCCGGAGAGGTCAGCCTTTTCGACGTGGCCGCGCTCGCCGTGGCCGACCTCGTGGCCTGGCGGCTGATCGAGGCCGTGGCCGCCTCCGTTCAGGCGCGCGGCCGGATCTTCGTCGCCTCGGCGGTACCGGCCGTGCTGCACGTGTGCCGACTGGCCGGGGCGGTGGCGCTGGCGGCCGCCTCGGCCGGGCCGGTGACCCTGCACGGGTGGGCGATCACCGCGATGCTGCTCTCCGCCGTGGTCTGTCTGCTGGCGATTGGGTACGGCCTTCGCGGGGCGCGCCTGCGCCGGGCCGCCGTACGCGGCTCGTTCGGGCAGGTCCGGACCGGCATGCTCTTCGCCGTCGGGCTCTCGGCGCAGACCGTCTACAACGACCTCGACAAGGTGATGCTGACGAGGCTGGGCAGCCCGGAGGCCGCGGCCGTCTACGCCGCCGCGTACCGGGTGGTCGACTTCGCGTACACGCCGGGGCGCGCCATGGCGGCGGTCGCCTACCCACGCTTCTTCGAGGCCGGCCGCGACGGCCCGCGCGCCGCCCTGCGGCTGACCCGCCGGTTGCTACCGCGGTACCTGATGTTCAGCGTGCCGGCGGCCCTGCTGCTGGTGGCCTTCTCCTGGCTGATGCCGATCGTCTTCGGCGCCGAGTACGCGCCGGCGACCACGGCATTGCAGGGGCTGAGCGCGCTGCTGGTGCTGAAGGCGATCCACTACCTGGCGGCCGACACCCTGTCGGGCAGCCGGTTGCAGGGCCGTCGCACGGTGTGCCAGATCGCGGTCGGTGTGGTCAACGCGGGGCTGAACGTCTGGCTGATCCCGGCCTACGGCTGGCAGGGCGCGGTCGCGTCCAGCCTGGTCTGCGACGCGCTTCTCGGCGTCCTGCTGTGGAGTTGCCTCATCGCCGCCATCCGGCGTGATCCGTCGCCCGTTGCCGTTTCCTTGCCGCACCCGACGACCACCATAGAAAGGGCATGAGTTGACCGGCCTCTTCGGTTTCCTGGTGACGGCGAGCGCCGCCGCCACGGGCATCTGGCTGTTGTCCGTCCGGCGCACGGTCGCGACCGCGTTCGGCGGTGGCAGGACAGCGCTCGTGTTCGTCGGCTTCGCGGTGCTGGCCAACCTCGCGCCGGTGCTCGCCGGGGAACGCAGTTCCGCACTGATCGGCGTGCTGGTGCTGGCCCTGCTGGCCTGGGTGGTCCGCGCCGGTCGCCCGGTCCGGTTCGGCCCGTCGGATCGCTGGCTGCGCATCTCCTGGCTGGCCGCCGCCGCGCTGTTGGTCTGGTGTCTCGGCGTGGACGTCCTAGTCGGCTCGGGGCTCTACGGGTCGCGGCTGGTCGCATACGTGGCGGCCGCGCTGCTCCTGCTCGCCGGGGCGCTGCTCGCCGCGCGGGCGGCGTTGAGCGTACGCGCCCTCGCGTACACCGGGCTGACCGTGCTGTCCGTCCTGTCCGTTCCGACCATCTTCTCCGGGCAGGCGTGGCGGGCCTGCACGGATGGGCAGCTCGAGAAGTGCTCGGTGGCCGGGGCGTTGTTCAAGAGCTTCTACGAGTCCGAGAACTACATCGCCATGGTCGCCTCGTTCACCCTGGCCGCCTGCCTCGTCGCGATGCGGCGTGCCGAACTGGTGGGGGCGAGCGCCTTCTGCCTGCTGATCATCGTGGCCACCGGCTCGCGAACCAGCTATCTCGCCGTCGCCGCTGCCGGCGCCTGGGCGCTCGGCAGCTTCCTGATCGAGCGACGGCGGCGGTACGAGCGGATCCACCTCGCCGTCTGCGCCGGCCTGGTGCTGGTCTCCGTCACGGCGGCCACCTACCTGATGTGGAGTGCGACGAAGACCACGCTGAGCAACCGGGGCAACATCTGGATCCACGCCCGGGAATACCTCGCCGGCATGCAGGCGACCGGAGTCGGGGTGTCGAAGTGGTACCACCTGCGGGACGTCGGCGAGGCCCCGACGCACTTCTTCCACTCCGGCTATGTGCTGGCCATCTTCGCCGGTGGCTTCATCGCGCTCGCGATCTGGAGCGCCTGGGCGGCCAGCCTGCTGCACGGGGCCGTTCTCGACGGCCGGGCCTTCTCCGCGAAGACGCCCATGGTGCTGCTGCTCGTCTACTCCTTCACCGAGGTTGTCTGGAACCCGCTGTCGGTGGACGGGCTCTCCTGGATCTTCCTGGCGCTGATGCTGACCCGGTCGGCCACCGCCTCTGCCAACCCGCTGCCCGTCCCCGGCCCGGTCGACGCCGTATCCCGGCCGGACGGGTTCGCCCCGCTACGCCGGCTGACCGCCCGCTGGGGCAACCGGGTCGCGGGTCCGCGCGGCTGACCCGCCCCTACCCGGTTTGCCCGGGCGATCGGCACGGGCTCACGGCGCGGCACGGATCGGCAGACTCGCGAAGGCCAGCAGGCCGGCACCGGCCGCGTTCACGATCCACGGCCCGGCTCCCACGTGGCTGAGGTAGCTCACGCCGGTGGCCCCGTCCGCCGGGCCGGAAAGGGCCAGCACCAGTTGTCCGCCGGGCCGGTAGGCGACGCCGACGACGGTGACGGGACTGCCCTCGATCCGGAAGTCGCCGGCGACGCCTGGGTCCACGGTGAGCGGGTCGTCGGACCGTAGCTGGACCACCACCTCGCTGCGCCGAGCGTCGGTGAACGCGGCGGACCGCGGGTTGGGGGGCGCCACGCCGCCGCTCGGGCCTCCGTACAGGTCACGGGCCACCACCGCGAAGGTGTGGTCGCCCAGCTCGCGGTAGCCCTGTTCCCAGGCGTAGTGGCACCCGTCGTGGCCGGAGAGCCCGTTGGTCGACAGCACGGTCACCCCGAGGGTGTCGCCCATCCGCCGCTGCGCCTCACGCAGCCGGCCGGTGGTGCTGTTGTCGCAGGGCGAGGTACGCACCTGGAACACGTAGTAGCGGGTGTTCCGGTCGCCGATCTCGGCGTGCCAGTCCCGCAGCAGCGCGGTGAACCCGGCGACGTGGGCGGTCACGTTGTCGTTGTCGGACTCGCCCTGGTACCAGAGGACGGCGCGCACGTGGCCGATCACGCCGGCGGCGGTGAGCCGTTGCCGCAGCCGGCCGTAGTTCGTGTGCGGGTCGTCCGGGCGGGCGGCGACGCGCTGGAAGTGGCTGATCGGCCGGCTCTTCTCCGCACCGTTGATGACGGCCACCGGCACCTGGTAGGTGTCCATGATCCGGTGGGCCATCCGGATCCCCCACTGGCCCACCGAGCCCGGCTGCCGGACCAGGTCGCCGGTCGCGTAGTTCCATCCCCGGCCGGAGGAGAGGGTGGGGTCGTCCGTGGGCGAGCCGTAGCTGCGGATGAACGGTGACTCCTCGGCAGCGGACGAGCCCTGCTGCATGGTGGCCAGGGCGTTGGACTGGCCCTGGATGACGTAGACGTCTCCGGCGACGACACCCTCCCAGAGGCCGACCCGGCGGTTCACGCCGTCGCCCAGCACACGCAGCTCGAACCGGTACTCCCGCAGGGCCGCGGTGATCCGGTACCGGAACGAGAAGTCCCGCCCGTCGGTGGCCGGCGAGCTGTACTCCCATCCGTCGGCGCCGCTGGTCACCTTGAGCTGCACGGCGCGCACCCGAGCGTCCTTGACCTCCCCGGCGACGGTGACCACGGCGCCGTTTCCGGCGTCCCTCGGGAAGAGCTGACGATCAAGGGGATGCCGAGTCAGGGTGAGCACTGACGAACGGGCGTAGATGGTCAGGTGGCGCCGGCTGAACTCGGCGGCGTTCCCGGCGAGCGTCCAGTCGGGATTGCCGGTGGGCGCGGAGCCGATGCCGAGCGAGAGCGGGCCGCTCGGCGAGGTGAAGCCGTTGATGGCCAACACGGTCTGCGGTGGTGTCGGGGACGGGCGCGTGCCCCCGACCAGGTGCACCTGGAACGAGCCGTACGCCAGGGCCGGGTGTATCTCGTCGTCCGCGTCGTACCGGTCGGCGACGGCGCCGGAGATCTGGCCGGTGCCGTCCGGCCCGTAGCTGTTCGGCCACATCTCCAGGTAGCCGGGCAGGCCGGTCCCCGTGGTCAGGCCCTTGACGTTGGTGGCGACCTCCACGTCGTTGACCCGCTGCTGGACGATCTGCCCGGCCCGGGTGGGTGGACCGAGCCGACGGGCGTCGGTGGTGAAGGGCTCCATCGCGGTCCAGACCCACTGCGGGCCGGCGGGACCGGTCAGCTCCAGGCAGTAGCCGACCCGGTCGAAGCCACCGGCGACCGCGGTGGTGTCGTCGAAGGCGTACGCCGGGGCCTGGGCTTGCCAGTTCCCCTGAGCGGGCAGGTCGAGCGCGGCGACCGGGGTGAAGCCCGCCATGCCGGCCACGTTGGCCGCGCAGCTCGTGCCGTCCACGGGCACGACCGGCGACGTCGAGCGCCGCGCCTCCGGCGCCGACCAGGCGGCCTCCGGCCTCGGCGACCTGGTTGACGGCCAGACGGCCACGGCGATCGAAAGCAGCAGCAGAACGACCAATCCCAGAGCGACCCAGGCCGTACGCGGCACGGACCGAAGGCGCCCCGTCACGGAGGGAGCTCGCGTCACCCTCGAACCTCCATACTGGTCGCCGCCTCGTCGCGGGAAAGGTTATGCCATGGGTGATCCGCAGAGTGGGCGCCCGAAATGCGGGGGCCGGGGCGGGATGTGTCGGGCGTCGGCTGTCTGCCATGATGCGCGCCATGGCGGTAACGAGCACAACGGCGTCGGTGGGAACCCGGTCCGCCGGCATCGACCTCCTTCGCATCATCGGCATCGCCGCGGTGGTCGTCGGCCATGTGTGGGGTGGCAGCATCGCCCGCGCCGCCATCTACACCTGGCACGTTCCGCTCTTCTTCATCCTGACGGGATACTTCTGGACCCGCGGCCGACCGATGGCCGACGAGTTCCGCAAGCGCTGGCGGTCGCTGGGAGTCCCGTACCTCACCTGGCTCGCGCTGCTGATCGCGCTGCTGGTGGTCGCCGACGCGGTGACCGGCGAGGTCGCCGACGGCACGTTCGGCGACGCCCTCTACGGGGGCACTGCCGCAGTCCGGCCGTTCTCGGCGTTCTGGTTCGTCTCGGTGCTGTTCCTGCTCGCGCTGGCATACCGGGCGCTGGAGCGGTTCCCGGCCGGGGTGGCCTGGGCGGTCGCCCTGGTGGGACTCCTCGTGGCCTACCTCGCACCGCCGCTGGTGACCGCCGGGCCGCTCGGTCTGTTCCTCGTTCCCGCCTGCCTGATCTTCGTGTTGTCCGGCCGCCTGCTGCGCCAACTGCGCCCGCACCTGTCGGTGGGCGCGGGCGCGGTCCTGCTCGCGCTCGGTGCGGCGCTGGTGGTCAGCGGCCTGGGCACCCCGCTGGACATCAAGGCCGGTAATTTCGGTGCGCCCGGGTTCGGGGTGCTGACCGCCGTCCTTATCAGCGGCGGGCTGATCCTCCTCGCCGAGGCGCTGGACACCCGGATCGGCGGCGGGGCCGCCCGGACGATCAACCGGCTGTCGGTGTGTGGCATCGCGGTGGTGCTGAGCCACGCCGCGGTGCTCTGGGTGCTGCACACCCCGTCGAGCGGCGGTTGGTCGCACCTGGCCGCCGCCCTGGTGCCGCCCTGGGCCTTCGCGTTGGTGGCGCTCCGGACCCCGGCCAGCCCCTACCTGCTCGGCGCGAACGGGGGCGGTCGCCGGTGACCGGCCGCCGCCTACGGGCTACGCCGTGGTGCTACGCCGCCTGACCAGGATCACCACCAGGACGACGAGCCCGACGGCGAGCGCCCCGGCGGCCGTGCCGAACAGCGGCAGCGCGTAACCGGGGGAGGCGGACGAGTTCCCGCCGCCACCGCTGTCGATCGCGGCCTGGCGGTAGACCTGGGCCAGCAGGTTGCTGGGGGACTTCTCGGCCGCCTTGCCGAAGCGCTCGGCCGCAGTCGAGTTCTGGCCGGCGAAATACGCGTCGAGCCCGCTGCGATACACCTTGTCGGCCTCGCCGAGGGTGTTCGGCACCTCGGCGGTGGAGAGCAGACCGGCCATCGTGGACGCCGGCACGGCCAGCCGGTTCGCCTTGTCGGGTCGCAGGTTGTCATTGTCCAGCATGCCGACGACACGGCCATTCGGGTCGATGACGATCCCGCCCCAGGAGTAGAGGCCGAGGTCGTCGTTGATCCGGTACGGCTTCACCGGCGACTGGGTGTCCATCGTGGTCACGGTCACCGACTTCGAAACCACGGTGTAGCTGGCGGAGCGGTAGCTGGTGTCGGTGGTGCTGTAGCCGAGGATGAGCAGAGGCGTGTCCACGGCCACGTCGGCGGCGGGGTTCAGCTCCGCAGCCGGAAGGTTGCCCTGCTCAAGCTTGACCAGGGCGAGATTCCCCGCTTCGAGGGCAAGCGTCTGCACGACGTTGCCGGGGATGGCTGGGCTGTCCGTGACGGCCCCCTTGGCCACGTTCAGCTGGCCGTAGAGCGTGGCCTCGGGCTCCGCATCGGGCTCGGCGCCGGTGAAGATCGCGGTCTTCATCCGCGTATTGGTGAACTCGGGGACGTCCTTGTTGTTGAGCGAGCGTTCGGCGACGAGCGCGTTGGCCAGGGCACCCAGCGCGTTGCGGAGCAGGATGTCCTGGGTGGGGCGGACGCACTGTGTGTTGGTGAGGACGTGACCGTCGGGATTGACGACCACACCGCTACAGCGCCGGTTGACGGTGATCGGCGTCTTGCGCAGCAGGCTGTTGTCCTGCCTGTTGCGGACATACCCGGTGACGATGACCTCGACGAACACCATGGACGGTCCGACGGTCGCCAGGGCCCGCTCCTCCGGGCTGCGCAGGGCGGCCTGCGCCCAGGGCTTCAGGCCGGGGTTGATCGCGGCGGGGCTGGGGGAGGCGGTGGACTGCGTCGTGCGGCCGTCGGCGTCGTCGCCGGAGACCGCCCAGATGCCCACACCGCCGGTCACGGCGGCGACCAACAGCAGCACGGCGAGCGCGGCCCAGAGCCCGGTCTGCCGCCGGGGTCGCGGCGGGGAGGGCTGGATCCGGCGCACCGGAGAGGTGAACGGATCCCCGGGCGGAGGACTGACCGGCTGCACGGCGGGCGGGTATGCCTCCTGCGGCGGCGCGGAGACCTGCTGCGGCGGGACCGACACCGGCTGGGGTGGAGCCGACACCGGCTGCGGCGGCGCGGAAACCTGCTGCGGTGGAGCCGACACGGGCTGCGGCGGGGCCGACACCGGCTGCGGCAGCACAGGCTGCGGCGGCGCGGGCTCGTGCGGCGGGGCCGCCGGCTGCTGGGGCGAGGTGAACTGCTGCGCCTGCCTCGGGTCGCCCTGCAACGCCCAGGGCGCGAGCTGCGGCTGCTGCTCGGCGGGCGGCTGGGACGTGGCGGTCGGGCCGTCCTCGTCCGCCTGCTCGCTACGGATCTCCTGGCCGAGCGCGAAGAAGAGGTGATCAGCCCCGGGCCCGCCGTCGGCGGCGTACGCGACCCAGGGTGCCGGAGCCGCGAAGTCGGCGGCCAGGTAGGGCTGGCCGCTGCCGCCGGGCGAGGCGAGGGTGTCCGCCATGCCGGCGAAGGCCTGTCGCCAGGCCGGGTCCTGGGCCACCGCCGGATCGAGCACGGCGACGGTGGCCAGCCGGTCCTGCCCGTCGATGGCCCACCACGCCGTGCCCACCTGGCAGACGCCGAGCACCTCGGTGAACCTGTACGGACCAACCGACTGCATGACCCATCTCCTCTGCTCACCCGCCGTGCGGATAGTACAGAGAGGAAGCATGCCCAGACGTCCTCCGGTCGGTGGGCGGGACCGGCCGGGTGTTGCGTTCTGAAAGTTTTCATGCATAGAGTTCCGCCATGAATGAAAGCGGTGCGGCACCCCCCGACCGCCTGCTCGACCTGTTCCACGGCGTGCGGCTCACCCCCACCCAGCGCCGGATCGCGCACTGCCTGGTGCAGCAAGCGGGCGCGGCGGCGTACCTGTCCGCGGCGGAGGTCGCCGAGCTGGCCGGGGTCAGCCAGCCGTCGGTGACCCGGTTCGCGATGGCGCTCGGGCACGACGGCTACCCCGCGCTGCGCCGCCGGCTGCGGGAACTGTCCGCCACCAGCGGCGCCGACCCGGCCGACGGCGGGAACGCCCTCCAACGGGCGGTCCGCGCCGAGCTGGGCAACCTCGACCGGCTCGCTGGGCAGCTCGCCGACGCCGGCCGGATCGCCGAGGTCGGGAAGCTGCTGGCGGCCAGCCGCCCGCTGCCGGTCCTCGGGCTGCGCGCCGCCGCGCCCCTGGCCGCGTACTTCGCGTACTTCGCGGCGAAGGTGCACCCGGACGTGCGGGTGCTCGACGACGGCGGCAGCCTCCTCGCCGACCGGCTCGAGCAGGCCGCCGCCGCCGGAGCGAACGCGCTGCTCGCGTTCGTATTACCCCGCTACCCCCGGGAGACCCTCGATACGCTGCGCGAGGCCCGCGACGCCGGGCTCACCGTCGTGGCGATCACCGACTCGCCGGTCAGCCCCGCCACCGAGTACGCCGAGGTGGTGCTACCCGCCGCCGTCGGCACCGACCTGGTGTTCGACCTGCACACCGCCCCGATGACCCTGGCCATGGTGGTGCTCCAGGCGATCTGCGACGCCGCCCCGGCCGAGACCCAGACCCGACTCGAGGCGTTCGAGTCGTCCGCCGCCCGCCGTCAGTTGTTCCTCAGCTGAGAGGAGTACGAGATGCACCAGCCCGTCCGCGCCGCCCGCGGCACCGCACGCACCGCCCAGGGGTGGCCACAGGAGGCCGCGCTGCGGATGCTGATGAACAACCTCGACCCGGAGGTGGCCGAGCGCCCCGAGGACCTGGTGGTCTACGGCGGCACCGGCAAGGCCGCCCGGGACTGGCCGTCGTACCACGCGCTGGTCCGGACGCTGACCGAGCTGCGCGACGACGAGACGATGCTGGTGCAGTCCGGCCGTCCGGTCGGCGTCATGCGCACCCACGAGTGGGCGCCCCGGGTGCTGCTGGCCAACTCCAACCTGGTGGGCGACTGGGCCACCTGGCCGGAGTTCCGCCGCCTCGAACAGCTCGGCCTGACCATGTACGGGCAGATGACCGCCGGCTCGTGGATCTACATCGGCACCCAGGGCATCCTGCAGGGCACCTACGAGACGTTCGCCGCCGTGGCCGCGAAGCGTTTCAACGGCACCCTCGCTGGCACGCTGACGCTGACCGCCGGATGCGGCGGCATGGGCGGGGCGCAGCCCCTCGCGGTCACCATGAACGGCGGCGCCTGCCTGATCGTGGACGTCGACCGCAGCCGGCTGGAGCGCCGGGCGCACGACCGCTACCTGGACGAGATCGCCGACTCGCTGGACGACGCGGTCGAGCGGGCGCTGGCCGCGAAGCGGGACCGCCGGGCGCTCTCCGTCGGCGTGGTCGGCAACGCGGCAACCCTCTTCCCGGAGCTGCTGCGCCGAGGCGTCGCCATCGACATCGTCACCGACCAGACCAGCGCGCACGACCCGCTGTCATACGTGCCGGAGGGGGTGGAGCTGGCCGACGCCCGCGACTACGCGACGGCGAAGCCGGCCGAGTTCACCGACCGGGCCCGGGCGTCGATGGCCGAGCACGTCGAGGCGATGGTCGGCTTCCTCGACGCGGGCGCGGAGGTCTTCGACTACGGCAACTCGATCCGGGGCGAGGCGAAGCTCGGCGGCTACGAGCGGGCCTTCGAGTTCCCCGGCTTCGTGCCGGCGTACATCCGGCCGCTGTTCTGCGAGGGCAAGGGCCCATTCCGCTGGGCGGCGCTCTCCGGTGACCCGGCCGACATCGCCGCCACCGACCGGGCCATCCTCGACCTGTTCCCCGAGAACGAGTCCCTCGCCCGGTGGATGCGGATGGCCGGTGAGCGGGTCGCCTTCCAGGGCCTGCCGGCGCGGATCTGCTGGCTCGGCTACGGCGAGCGGGACAAGGCGGGGGTGCGGTTCAACGAGATGGTCGCCTCGGGCGAGCTGAGCGCGCCGGTGGTGATCGGCCGGGACCACCTGGACTGCGGCAGCGTGGCCAGCCCCTACCGGGAGACCGAGGCGATGGCCGACGGCTCCGACGCGATCGCCGACTGGCCGCTGCTGAACGCGCTGGTCAACACCGCCAGCGGGGCGTCGTGGGTGTCCATCCACCACGGCGGCGGGGTGGGCATCGGCCGGTCGATCCACGCCGGCCAGGTCTGCGTCGCCGACGGCACCGCCCTCGCGGGGCAGAAGATCGAGCGGGTGCTCACCAACGACCCGGCGATGGGCGTCATCCGGCACGTCGACGCCGGCTACGACGACGCCCGCGAGGTCGCCGCCCGCACCGGCGTCCGGGTGCCGATGGCGGAGGGTACGGCGTGAGCGCGAGGAGTGCAGCGCAGCGGAGCCCCGCAGTCGCGAACATCAGAGGTGCGGCGTGACAGACCTGGTCGCCCGGTTCCGGAAGCTCTGGGACGACATCGCGCCGGTCGGGCGGGACGCGGGCAGCGGCGGCTACCTGCGGTACGCGTTCACCGAGCCGGAGAACACGCTGCGGGAGTGGTTCCGGGAGCAGGCCGACCGGCGCGGCATGCCGGTGCACGGCGACGGCAACGGCAACCTGTTCGCCTGGTGGGGCGACCCGGATGCCGGGGACGCGGTGCTGACCGGCAGCCACTTCGACTCGGTGCCGCACGGCGGCGCGTACGACGGGCCGCTCGGCATCGTCAGCGCCTTCCTCGCCGTGGACGAGCTACGGGCGGCCGGGGTCACCCCGACCCGGCCGGTGGCGGTGGCCGCGTTCGTGGAGGAGGAAGGCGCCCGATTCGGCGTACCCTGCCTAGGGTCGCGGCTGCTCACCGGGGAGATCGCGGTGGACCGCGCGGCCGGGCTGCGCGACGCGGCCGGGGTGAGCTTCGCCGAGGCGCTGGGTGAGCGCCCGGCGGGCGCCGACCCGGGGCTGCTCGGCCGCTTCGCGGCCTTCGTGGAGCTGCACGTCGAGCAGGGTCGCGCGCTTGTCGACCTCGCCGCGCCCGTCGCGGTGGCCAGCGCGATCTGGCCGCACGGCCGCTGGCGCTTCGACTTCCACGGCGAGGGCAACCACGCGGGTACGACCCGGATGGCCGATCGCCGCGACCCGATGCTCACGTACGCGTTCACGGTGCTCGCGGCCAACAAGGAGGCCCGGCTGCGCGACGCGCACGCCACCGTCGGCCGGGTGTCGGTGGAGCCGAACGCCACGAATGCGATCCCGCGGCAGGTGACCGGCTGGCTGGACGCCCGGGCGGCCGAGCCGGAGACGCTGCACGGCCTGGTCGAGGCGGTACGGGCCAAGGCGGCCGAGCGGGCGAAGCGGGACCGCACCGAACTGACCTGCACCGAGGAGTCGGCGACCCCCCTAGTCGCGTTCGACGGCGGGCTGGCCGACCGGCTGGCGACGCTGCTGGACGCGCCGGTGCTGCCCACCGGGGCGGGACACGACGCAGGGGTGCTCGCCGCACACCTGCCCACCGCGATGCTGTTCGTCCGGAACCCGACCGGGGTGTCGCACTCCCCCGCCGAATCCGCCACCGACGCCGACTGCGCGGCCGGGGTGACCGCGCTGGCCCGGGTGCTGGAGGAGCTGGCATGCCGCTGAGCAGGACGACGCCGGCGCCAGTCCGGACAGCGACGCCGGTCCAGACAGCGGCGCCAGTCCGGACAGCGGCGACGGCGACGGCGACACGAGGGTCCGCGACGCCTTTCGAGCTGATGGCGCAGCCGACTCAGCCGTCGCATGGTCGAGTGGTGGCGACGACCCGTCGGCCGCCCACCCGGGACCGGGCGATATCGCGAACGACTCAGCTCGAAAGGAGGCGAGGGAGGTGACCGCCACCCGCTGGCTGGCCGAGTACGCCTGGCTGCCCGAGCACGCCGAACCCACGCCGGACGTGCTGATCGAGGCCGAGGGCGGCCGGATCACCACGGTCACCCCGCTGGTCGGCGCGGGCGGCCCGAGCGCCGGGGTGGAGGTGCTGCGCGACACCGTTCGGCTGCCCGGGCTCACCCTGCCCGGCCTGGCCAACGCCCACTCGCACGCCTTTCACCGGGCGCTGCGCGGGCGTACCCACGGCGGTCGGGGTGACTTCTGGACCTGGCGGGACGTCATGTACACGGTGGCCGCCCGGCTCGACCCGGACTCGTACCTGGCCCTGGCCCGGGCCGCGTACGCGGAGATGGCGCTCGCCGGGATCACCTGCGTGGGCGAGTTCCACTACCTGCACCACGGCCCGGACGGCACCCCGTACGCCGACCCGAACGCGATGTCGGCGGCGCTGGTGGAGGCGGCCGCGCACGCGGGCATCCGGATCACGCTGCTGGACACCGCGTACCTGACCGCGACCGTGGCCGGGGACCCACTGGTCGGGCCGCAGCGGCGGTTCGGCGACGGGGACGCGCTGCGCTGGGCGGAGCGGGTGGCCGCCTTCCGTCCGGAGGACGACCACGCCCGCGTCGGCGCAGCCATCCACTCGGTCCGTGCCGTGCCGGCGGGGCAGCTCGCCACCGTCGCCAATCTGGCCGACCGTGCCGGTGTGCCGCTGCACGTGCACCTGTCCGAGCAGCCGGCCGAGAACGATGCCTGCCGGGCCGTGCACGGCTGCAGCCCGACCCGGCTGCTGGCCGACCACGGGGTGCTCGGCCGGCGCACCACCGCGGTGCACGCCACCCACCCGACCAGCGCCGACGTCGCCCTGCTCGGGGACAGCCGGACCGGGGTCTGCCTCTGCCCCACCACCGAGCGGGACCTCGCCGACGGGATCGGGCCGGCCCGCCGGATGGCCGAGGCGGGCAGCCCGCTCAGCCTCGGCAGCGACAGCCACGCGGTAATCGACCTGTTCGAGGAAGCCCGCGCCGTGGAGCTGGACGAGCGGCTACGGACCCGCAAGCGGGGGCACTTCACCCCCGCCGAGCTGGTCACCGCCGCCACCGTCGGCGGGCACGCCGCGCTGGGCTGGGACGACGCCGGCCGGCTGTCGGTCGGCGACCGGGCCGACCTGGTCACCGTACGGCTGGACAGCGCCCGCACGGCCGGGGTGCCGCCGGTCGGCGCGTTCTTCGCGGCCACCGCGGCCGATGTCACGCACGTGGTGGTCGACGGGCGCACGATCGTGGCCGACGGCCGGCACCTGACCGTCGACGTGCCCGCCGAGCTGCACGCGGCCATCGAGGAGGTGACCCACCCATGAGCAGTCTGCTGGTGGACAACATCGGGGAGTTGGTCACCAACTCCCCGATCGGGGACGGGCCGCTGGGCATCCAGCGGAACGCGGCCCTGCTGGTCGAGGACGGCGTGATCGCCTGGGTCGGCCCGACGCGGGACGCCCCGGCCGCCGACCGGCGGATCGACGCCGAGCAGGCAGCAGTGCTGCCCGGTTTCGTGGACAGCCACGCCCACCTGGTCTTCGCCGGGGACCGGGCCGCCGAGTTCGCCGCCCGAATGGCCGGCGAGCCGTACACCGGGGGTGGCATCCGCACCACCGTCAGCGCCACCCGCGCCGCCTCCGACGAACAGCTGCGGGCCACCGTACGCCGGCTGCACGCCGAGGCGATGCGGCAGGGCACCACCACCATCGAGATCAAGAGCGGGTACGGGCTCACCGTCGCCGACGAGGCCCGCTCGCTGCGGATCGCCGCCGAGTTCACCGCGGACACCACATTCCTCGGGGCGCACGTCGTGCCCGCCGAGTACGCGGACCGCCCCGACGACTACGTCGACATGGTCTGCGGTCCGATGCTGGCCGCCGCCGCCCCGTACGCCCGCTGGATCGACGTGTTCTGCGAGCGGGGTGCCTTCGACGCGGACCACACCCGGGCGATCCTCGCCAGCGGGCAGGCGGCCGGTCTGGGCGTACGGCTGCACGCCAACCAGCTCGGCCCCGGGCCGGGCGTGCAGCTCGGGGTGGAAATCGGCGCGGCCAGCGTCGACCACTGCACCCACCTGTCCGACGCCGACGTCGACGCGCTGGCCGGGTCGGAGACCGTCGCCACGCTGCTGCCCGGGGCGGAGTTCTCCACCCGGTCGCCGTACCCGGACGCCCGGCGGCTGCTCGACGCCGGCGTCACCGTGGCCCTGGCCACCGACTGCAACCCCGGGTCGTCGTACACGTCGTCGATGCCGTTCTGCATCGCGCTCGCCGTACGCGAGATGCGGATGACCCCGGCGGAGGCGGTCTGGGCCGCGACCGCCGGCGGCGCGGCGGCCCTGCACCGCGACGACGTCGGGCGGCTACAGCCCGGCGCGCGCGCCGACCTGATGATCCTCGACGCCCCCTCCCACCTGCACCTGGCCTACCGGCCCGGTGTGCCCCTGATCCGCCAGGTTCTGCACAACGGAGTGCCCTCATGACCGTCACCATCCAGCCCACCGGGATCTCCCCCGCCGACGTGCTCGCCGTCGCCCGCGGCACCGCCAAGGTCGTCCTCGACCCGGCAGCGGTGGACGCCATGGCGACCAGCCGGTCCATCGTGGACGGCATCGAGGCGGCCGGCCGGCCCGTCTACGGCGTCTCCACCGGGTTCGGGGCCCTCGCGAACACCTTCGTCGCGCCCGAGCGCCGGGCCGAGCTGCAGCACGCGCTGATCCGCTCGCACGCCGCCGGGGTGGGCGCGCCGATGCCCCGCGAGGTGGTCCGGGCGATGATGCTGCTGCGGGTACGCTCGCTCGCCCTGGGCCGCTCCGGAGTCCGGCCGCTGGTCGCCGAGGCCCTGGTGGACCTGCTCAACCACGAGGTCACCCCGTGGGTGCCGGAGCACGGCTCGCTTGGCGCCTCCGGCGACCTGGCGCCCCTCGCCCACTGCGCGCTGGTGCTGCTCGGCGAGGGCTGGGTGCTCGGCCCGGCCGGGGAGCGGATCCCCGGCGGCGAGGCGCTGCGCCGGGTCGGGCTGGCCCCGATCGAGCTGGCCGCCAAGGAGGGGCTGGCGCTGATCAACGGCACCGACGGGATGCTCGGCATGCTGCTGATGGCCGTCCACGACGCCCAGCACCTGTTCGCCATGGCCGACGTGACCGCCGCCCTGGCGATCGAGGCGATGCTCGGCTCGGAACGGCCGTTCCTGCCCGAGCTGCACGCCATCCGGCCGCACCCCGGCCAGGCGGCCTCGGCGGCGAACATCCACAAGCTGCTGCAGAACTCGGCAGTGATGGACTCGCATCGCCACGACATCACGCACGCGGTGCAGGACGCGTACTCGATGCGCTGCGCGCCGCAGGTGGCCGGCGCGGCCCGGGACACCCTCGACTTCGTCGAGACCGTGGCCGGGCGGGAGCTGCGGTCCGTGGTCGACAACCCGGTGGTGCTGCCGGACGGGCGGGTCGAGTCGACCGGCAACTTCCATGGCGCGCCGCTCGGCTTCGCCGCCGACTACCTCGCCATCGCCGCCGCCGAGGTGGGCGCGATCGCGGAGCGCCGGGTCGACCGGCTGCTCGACGTCACCCGCTCCCGGGACCTGCCCGCGTTCCTCTCCCCCGACGCCGGCGTCAACTCCGGGCTGATGATCGCCCAGTACACGGCGGCCGGGATCGTCGCCGAGAACCGGCGGCTCGCCGCGCCCGCGTCGGTGGACTCGCTGCCCACCAGCGGCATGCAGGAGGACCACGTCTCGATGGGCTGGGCGGCGGCCAAGAAGCTGCGGACCGTGCTGGACAACCTGACCAGC
This sequence comes from Micromonospora sp. NPDC048999, assembly GCF_040649295.1. NCBI lineage: Bacteria > Bacillati > Actinomycetota > Actinomycetes > Micromonosporales > Micromonosporaceae > Micromonospora > Micromonospora sp. NPDC048999. The sequence continues at coordinate 270,509 of NZ_JBEZFI010000004.1, forward strand.
ATCCTCGCGGTGGAACTGCTGGCCGCCGTACGCGGGCTCCAGCTGCGGGCCCCGCTGACCCCGTCGCCGGCCGGGCGGGCGGCGCTGGCCGCCCTGGCGGACGCGGTGGGCGAGCCGGGGCCGGACGTGTTCCTCGCCCCGCTGATGGAGGCCGCTCGGGATACGGTGCGCGGCCCCGAGCTGCGTACGGCGATCGAACGGGAGGTCGGCCCGCTCGGCTGAGCCGGGCGCTGCGGCAGGCCTCGCCTCGGGCGCTCCGGCGTTCCACACTGGAAGGCATGACACCGACGCCCCGGCCGGTGGACGAGCCGGCTCCCGTCGCCCGGGTTCGGCTGCTCTGGCCGGCCGTCATCGGGTACGCCCTCGTCGCGGCCGTCGCCCGTCCGCTCACCGGACCGGCGGCGGGCGCCGTGCTGCTGCCCGGCGGTGCGCTCCTCGCCGTGGGCCTGCGGCGCGTGCCCGACCGGCTGCGGCAGGTCGGGCCACGCGCCGCCGTCGTCTGGCTCGGTCTCGGGGTGCTGTTCTGCCTGTGGGAGCTGGGCGCGCTCCTGGCCGGCAACGACGAGGCGCACCCGACGTTCAGCATCTTCACCGATCCGCTGCTCGACACCTATCCGGGCCGGGTGGTCGGCTACCTACTGTGGCTCGGCACCGGCGCCTGGCTGGTGACCCGGTGACCGCGCGCGCCGTGATCACCGCCGGCTTCCTGGCGATCCTGCTGGTGATGCTGGTGGTGGACGTGGCCGGGCGGCGGGGCGTCGGGCCGGCCCGCGCGCCGCTGGGCGAGGCGCTGACCGCCGCGATCCGCACCACCGCCGGCCGGGCGCTGGTGCTGGGCGTCTGGCTCTGGCTCGGCTGGCACTTCCTGGCCCGGTAAGCACTTGTTGATGACGTTGAACGTGGCCGGTACGACGGCAACGGCGGTCGCCGGAGGATGCGGCTCCGGGTCACCGGGCATCCGCCACTTGGCCCGAACCGGATACCCGGTCTGCCGCGCCAGCGCCTCTCGGTCTATCCAGTAGACAGCGGCTGGCGTAGTGGTTAGGCATACGGTCCAGCCGTCTTCTTTGGAGCAGCTCGATCAGCTCGCCGACCCGCAGCACGGGAGGGGTGGCGCAAAACGACCAAGGACAGCACGTGAGGCGGAGTCATGCCTGCAGCCTGGTAGGCATCGTCGGCCCTTCTCGTCCTGAAGCACTGTCGAAACCCTCGCGGCGGGCCGACGTGGTCCTGGCTTCCGGCCCGCTAGCCGCTCACTGGCTGATCTCCACCGTCGAGACGGATTTACAGGGCGTCCGAACTCCCACCGCCTACAGGTAGCCTGAGCTACGCTTTTACCTCGAAACCTGCCCAATGACGTTCCGACCGCCCACCATCTGCCCACGCCCGCACTGGCGGTATCGCAGGCCTTGGGACCGAACGGCACCTGGGCGAGGTCGGGGCGGACGCTTCCATCCATCTGGAACCCCAGTCAGGCGAGCCCTCCATCCTTGGCTGGTCCCGAGTTGCCGAAGGCGAGTGCCCTGAGGCGACGGGCTCAATCGGCTAGATGCGCCGACGTAGGGTACGCGTTGAGATAAAGAGACCAACTCGCCAGGGCGCACCCACTCGACAAACATTACTTTATAAACGTTTTGACAAAGTCGATAACATCGACTCTCCCGAACAGCGCAAGTGCCACAATAATCGCGGCGAGGCTGCCCTGAATCAGGAATTGCAATGACGCGGCACTCGGTTGACTATATTGCAAGAAGAACTCTTCGATTCGCCTAGGCGCGCTGCGGTCGGGCTGGCCTGCAGGCCGGCCACTCTCGTCGAAGGCTTTCCATTCGTAAGCCAAGTTGTCGTAGAAGCTACGCGACGGCGTATCAACCACCAGCGCAAATAGGGACTTCAGATTGCGATCGAGTTTCTTCGGCGGGTTGACATCCAGCGAGTCTCGACTAGCCAAAAATCGGAGCAACTCCGCCGCCCCGGCACGCAATACTACCGATGGCGCGAATGTAGCGTCTCTTGAAATCGATCGTTCGAGCTTCGCGCTTGCCCGTTCGACGTAGCGCGCTAACATAAATATGTCCCTACGTCTTGCACCTAGCGGATCATACGGGGAGGTTCGGAGGAGTGCCCGCCGGCCATTGCGAATCTTGGCGATTTCAGCGACCACTAAGAACTCGGGGTACCTTGAAACTATCCTGTTGCCAATCAGCAGAGAGATTTCGAAGGCTATTCCGGCATACACCAAGAGTAAGTCATTGTCAATAAATCCCGCCGGGGCGCCATCGAAGCTACTCGAAAATACGGCCAAATTCAGGAAGGAGAGCACCCCGGCGCTGAACAGCACGGCTAGAATTACGTGAACAACGCAGTCCGTGGCGGCCATCCGGCATAGCCTGCTAGAGTCCCGCCGCCAGTCATTTCCGCTACTGCTGTCGAGCTCTTGGCACGCCTTATCGCCAATCCAGTACGCGTCGGCCTTCAAGGTTAGGGCGGAGCCCGTGGAGATGACCAGAAAGATGAACACCCAGGGAAAAAATGTGACCCGAACTTCCCCGAACAGAGCCGTAATTGCCACATCCGCCAAGATGGTGGATCCCGCAAGTGCGCCCGTGTAGATCACGCGCCATACGGTGGACCGAATAATCCAGTCTCGCCGAACCGCTGCGGGAATGTTGGCAACGAACACGAGCGGCACATTGACTGGGTATTCCAGGAACCGCTCCATGCCGACGAAAAAGTAGATGCGCGCGAAGAACAGCGCCGGAAGCACGCAAATCATGATTGCCAAAGGCATGGCGACGGCAAAGGCGAGCGAGTAGGAAAGCGCCTTCAGGGTCGCCTCCTGCCAGGATGGCCAGTTTCGGCTGTAACTAGCGAATGGGTCGGACCGCGCCATGCGGCCAGTCCAAGCTTGGCACTGACGCGCTGTTGCACAACCTGGGTCTTCGCTTCAGCCTCAGACGAATACCGGCATGCAGCACCCTCCTTGCAGTATCGAAATTTTTGGAGTTGACACCATGCGGTGGCAATCAGAACCGAGGAGTAAGCCACAGCAGCAAAAGTGCAGCGACACTTGACATGATCGGTTGAAACGTTGATGGCCTTTCCGCGAAGCCAGCGGACACTGCCGTCCACGTCCCGCCCGCCGCAACGAGGGGCACGGGCAACTCTCCGTCGGCGCTTGAGGTTCCCTGCCATACCAGCGATGTTGGCAGAACGCTTCAACATCAGCCGAGAGCCTCGCCGATCTTGTCGTTCATGGTGTCGAGTCCACATGCCCCACCAGCACGGCGTTGTCGCCGCCGTCGATGCAGTTGGCGTAGACCCGGAGCAGGACGGCGACACCGTGGCCCAAGCGCCGGGCAATCTCGGTCGGCGGGACGCCGGCATTCAGCCAGAGCGAGGCCGCCGCGTGACGCAGGTCATAGGGGCGACGGGCCAGCGGCGAGGCTGCCTGAGCCTCGGTCAGCGCCTTCTCGCGGGCGAGCTTCCACCACCGGTCGTAGACCGACTCGGATAGCGGTCCGCCGTGGAGACCCCGGAAGAAGCGACCATCCGGGCCAACACCGTGGTTCTCGACGTGCGCGAAGAGCAGCTCGACGAGCCGGGGCGGGATCGGAACCGTTCGGGTTTCCTGCCGCGCCCGGTGCTTGAGGCCGCGCCGCTCGTGCGAGCCGCCGTCATCGGTCCAGTGCGAGCCGGCGCGCGGCGAGGTGCCGGCGAGCACCAGGCGACCCCAGCGGTATTCGATCTTCTCGTGGTCGCAGGTCCCAGACGGCTTGACCGCCGCCAGGTCGTCGAAGTCGGTCCCGCACTCGACGCACCGGCCGGGCAGGTCGCAGTCGTCCCGCCGTAGGTCCGCCGCCTCGGAGGGGCGCATGCCCGCGTAGTAGAGGCAGCCGAAGAACGCCGTCACCTTGTCGGCCCGTTTGCCGAGAGACTTCACCGCCTCCAGCAGCGTGGCGACCTGGGCGGGACTCGCCACCACCCGCCGGTCGATGGACTGCGCCACCTCGGGAGCCGTCCACTGAACCCGGTCGACCGGGTTGGAGTCGATCAGCTCCAGCTCGACTGCGTACCCGAGCGCGTTATAGAAGGTGGCCCGCTTCCGCTGGACGGTGGAGGCAGCCGCGGGCTTGCCGTCGAGGCGTACGCACAGGCTGTCGAGGACCCGGCGGACCATCGCGGGTGAGTCCAGCTCGACGACCGGCAGGGACGCGGTTTCCAGCCAGGCCAGCGCCGCCACATGTTCGGCCGGGATCTCCTCGGACCAGCGACGCGGGTTGAGCCCGTAGAGGTAAAGAGCCTCACGGAGCAGGGCGTCATCCGGTCGGCCCCGCTTTGTCTGCCGGGTCAGGGTCACCGTGATGGAGGTCAGCGCCTCGACGATCGACCGCCGGGTCTTGGCCGCCGCCCGGGGCCACTTCATCTCGACGTACGCGCGGCTGTGCGCGTACCAGGTGGTGGGGTTCTTGGTTCTCGCCTCGGACACCGGGCGGCCGGTTGCCGGGTCGAAGGGCTCCCCCGCGTTGGCCGCCTGGACCAGCTCGGCGCGGAACGAGTGCGCCAGGGCCTTGGTACGGAACATCTCCTCGAAGCGCCGGCCGGCTATCGCCCAGCGGACCCGCCAGGGCCGAGCCTTCCGGTCAGCGCGCTTGCCGATCTCCCAGATCTGGACCTCGTAGCTCTTCACACCGCGTCCTGCTCCAGCTCACCGAGCCACTGCCCGAGCGCCGACCGGCGAACCCGAAGCTGCCCGTTCGGGAGCTTGATCACCCGCCCGCACTACGGACAGCCCCGCTACCGCGTGATCGCCGACGAGCTGAGAGAACGCATCGAGAGCGGCGCCATCCCGCCCCGCGCCCTCCTGCCGACCGAGAGCGCGCTCACCGCCGAGTTCCGGGCTAGTCGCGGCACAATCCGCCAGGCCATTGCACTCTTACGTGAAGAGGGCTTGGTCGCTACCGAACATGGCCGCGGCACCTTCGCAAACCCTCGCATGCAGGCGAGCGGGCCAGACAAGCGTTCCGAACCGGAAACGCGACAGCGCCAAGTGGCCGCAGACCCGCAGCTTGCTGCCCTCTTTGCGGTCGAGGTGGGCACGACCTTGATCGAGCAAGAGAGCGCCATCCGGACGAATGGCGCCATCGGGGAGGTCGTCAGGACCTACCGGCTATTCCGGACTAGGCAGTAAACGCAGCTGGCCAGTAAGACTCCGTGCGCACTTTCACTACATCCTCAAGGCGGGCCCTTGACGAGCCGCACGCACCGCCGCCTGGGCGCGCGCTGGCCGCCGCCGCTGTCGCTCTGCGGCCGTCAACGCATGATGCCCGGCGGCTGGTGCAGAACGTGGGGAGCCCTGAGGGCCGCCCAGAATGACAGCGCTGTTGACAGACCAGTCATTCAAGGCGAGGGGCGCGAACCTTTTGGTCAAGGACTCGGCCGCACGCGGCGAGCGCAGGATCCATGGACATGGGCATGAACTAACTTCCGGGGGTGGCAGAACGACTACACGTAGCACCGATTCGATGCCTTATCGCCGCTTCTAGTCGGATTACAGCCACTTCAGCTGTCGTCTTTTTGACATCCGATGTCCGGGAGTCGACGTTGTCGCCAGGTCTCGTGTTTGATGCCTTGGATCAGATAGGGACGGTTACGTGGGAGAACCGTTGATGACAAACAGGCTTGACAGCGACGAGATACGTCATGCTAGGCGGACTGGCTTCCTGAACCTTGCCGGCAGGGATCTGAGGGAACTTCCCTTCAAGGCGAGGGATATCCCCAACCTTGCCGTCCTCGTCCTCAGCCACAACGCCTTCGAGCACATCCCCACCGAGGTATTTAGGCTGACGAAGCTTGAACGCCTTGATATGCGGTCTAACAGACTGACGTACGTGCCCGGTGCCCTAGAAGCACTGCGAAACCTAAAAGAGCTCGACCTGAGCGCCAATAGAATAATTAGCCTCCCACCAGAGATGGCTATCCTGTTGCGCCAAGGCACGCTCGTGGACGTGGAACTTAACCCTCTAGCGGCGCCTCTTCCCGAACTGCTTCAACGCCGGAGCAGTAAGGACCTTGCTGCATATCTGGAAAGCCTTCGAGAAGGCATACCGCAGTATGAGGCGAAGGTCATGCTGTTGGGTGAGGGAAACGTTGGCAAGACGTCTCTCGCCGCCGTTCTTAGAGGGGAAAGGTTCGTTCACAACAGGGCGACAACGCACGGTATCGAAATTCGGACGCTCAAAGTCCGTCACCCGAAGCAGGACCTCCAGCTGACCCTTCGGACTTGGGACTTCGGCGGCCAGGAGGTCTATCGCATAACCCACCAATTCTTCTTCGGTCGCCGTGCACTCTATTTGGTGGTCTGGAATGCCCGCGAAGGGCAGGAGCAGAATGAAGTGGAAGGCTGGATCAGAAGGATCTGCCTTAGAGTAGGAAAGGATGCCTCGACACTCCTCGTTGCCACGCATAGTGCTGAGCGTCACCCGGAGTTGGACTATCCCAAGCTACGGGCGATGTTTCCAGAAATGCTTCAGGGCAACTATGCCGTCGACAGTTATACGTTTGAAGGGGTATCGGCGCTCCGGAAAGCAATAGCAGCGGAGGCCGCCCGCCTTCCCCAAATGGGTCTAGCCATGAACTCGCGATGGATCGCCGCCCGCGACGAGATCCTTTCGATGGCGCAGCGCGAGCCGCAGATCACGTTTGAGGAATACGCCGAGGTCTGCGAGATTAACGGGCTTTCTGCGGATCAAGCAAACACGCTCGCCGAGCTGCTGCATGACCTAGGACTGATCGTCTACTACGGCGACGATCTGGGCCTAAGGGATGTGGTTGTACTTAACCCCGAGTGGCTCACCAAGGCAATCGGATATGTCCTCGAAGACAGGATAACGCGGGAACAGCATGGCGTCTTGGAGCATCGGCGACTCAAGGAGATCTGGCTAAACGGGCCAGACGGCGGAAGCTACCCAACCAAGTATCACCCCTACTTTCTCCGGTTAATGGAGAAGTTCGACGTCTCGTACCGGTTAGCGGATGAAGACAGCAGTCTTGTTGCGCAGCTGGTTCCACATGAACGGCCGACTTTGAAATGGCAGCACCTGACTCCCCTTGCGGAATCCCTGCGTAAACTCTCTCTTATATGCGAGCTTAGTGATCCCGTGCCAGGAGTGATCGCCTGGCTAACGGTCCGGCATCATCGTTTTTCCATCGGGAAGCACTGGAGATCAGGGGTATTCCTCCGACACAACATCGAGGAGTACGACGCCGAGGCTCTGATCGAACTCCAGTCGGAACGCCAACTAGCAATCGAAGTACGCGCGCCTTCGCCGGATCTGCTCTTCAATGTGATCCGTGACAGCGTGGAGGACCTTTTAACTCGGCGCTGGCCTGGGCTCGAATACCGGCTCAAGGTACCGTGTCCTACCGTCGGGCCGGATGGGCCATGCGGCAACTCCTTTCCCCTGGAAGGGTTAATCCGCCTACGCGAGCGCAACAGGCGCGAGTGCGACTGCCTGGAATGCGATGCAGAGCATGATGTCTCAACTCTTTTGACAGGGTTCGCGCCACCAGGTGTCTCTGACGAGATTGAGCAGATCCAAGAGCAGTTGGCCGATGTAGCCGAGGACATAAAGCAGCTTGAGCGCATAGCCCTTGAGTCGGCCGGTTCGCTAAGGCGCGTAATTAAGGCCGTTAACACCGAGGTTGCTGACTGTCCACGACTTTTCACTTTGCGGCAAGCCTCCCCCACAGGTCTCAACAAGCTGAACTTTTGGAACGACACATACCGACTCACGCTTTGGTGTGAGCATGCTGCACAATGGCATATCTGTCCGGATGCTGGGTACACAATGCAGCAGTCGCGAAAATGGCTGGTCCAAGTCGCCCCATACCTAAACTTGATCGCCAAGACTCTATGCCTCGTTGTTCCTGTCGCGGGAGCGGCGGCTGGCGCAACATGGAACGAACAGCTGAGTTCCCAGGCGCAAAAAGACCTCGAATTAATGAAGGCTCTTACCGATCAGTTGCCCACGGATATTCGACTAGAGCAGGATGCTCCGACTTCGGAGGCATCAGGCCAGCTGACGCCCGCTCAAGGCGCTGCCCTCAGGAACTTCAGATACTGGCTACTGAAAACTGACCCGCAGCAGGGTTTTGGTGGCCTACGCCGAGTGCAAGCGCCATCTGGGGAACTGCTCTGGGTTTGCCCAGCGCACTACCCAGAATATGACCCAGGGCTGCCTATCCTTCCGTAGTACCTAGCCATCTGCTCTGTATCGCAGCCGCCGATGAAGACGTCATCGAGGCTGTCGACAGCAACGACGGCAACCGTCCGAAACAAGGCGGGCAGTCGGTGGTCTGGCACAGACAGCCACCCGAGGTCGCGGATGCGGACGGATCCCGCCAAACCAAGCATCCAGAACTTGTAAACGAGATGTCTCGCCCCACCTGGCCTGCTCTGTTGCCGATTTCTTCTGTTCTGGATCAAGGCGCCGCGCTTCGCGCGGCGCGGGGCGGTGAGCCGGCCGGCGGCAAGCCGCCCCGGCTGCCTTCGGCACCGGGGCGGAGAGCCACCGACTGCCGCCGGACCGCCGCCCCCAAAGCCGCTGATCCACTGAGCAGCACGATCACCGCCAGGCCGTACGGAAGCCGAACGGGTCGGCCTGGTCGCCGGTCAGGGCTTCCGACTGCCGCGCCAGTCCAACCCCGGGACTGGCTTGCCCCCGGCCCATCTCCCACAGCCGCGCGGGCCCTACCGCGAAGCCCTCAGCCGGCCGCCACAAGCACGGCCCGAGGCGACCCGACAAAGGACCAACCCCAGAATTCAGAGCCTCAGAAGTGCCCTCAGAGGGCAAGATCGACCCGCCCACGATCTGCCCACAACCAGTCGTCAACCGCTGGACGCAGCCGGACTCCGCCGGACAAACGACAACGGCCCCCGATCAGCATTCGTGCTGGTCAGGGGCCGTTCTCGCACCTGGTGGCGGGTAGAGGATTCGAACCTCTGTAGCTTTCGCGACGGATTTTCGGTAGCCCCCTAGAACCGCCTCCACGAGCAAGGGCGCGACTGCGAGTGTGACGGTGGAGTCGAGATCATGGGCAGCGCCATTCTGGTCGATGACCGCCGCTCCTGCCTCCCGTGCGATGACTACGCCTGCCGCCATGTCCCAGGCATTGTTTGACAGGGTCAGTGCCGCATCCAGCCTGCCCTCTGCGAGCCAGGCCAGATCAAGCGCAGCGCTGCCGGTCATGCGTACCCGGTTGACCTCGGCAGCGAGCTGCGCGGTGAGGGCGAGCCGCAGCCGGTTCCTGGCCTCGGCGTCCGGGCCTACTGCGTAGTCGCCGATGGCGACGATCGCGTCGTTCAAGTGGCTAGTGCTGCTGGCCCTGATCTCGCGTCCGTTCGCGTAGGCACCACCGCCCTTGGCAGCCCGGTAGAGCAAGCCGAGGAAGGGCAACTCGATGATGCCGAGAACGGCCTCGTTTCGGTGCGCGAGGGCGAGCGAGACGGCGCACATTGGCAGCCCGCGCACAAAGTTGGCCGTACCGTCGATCGGATCGAGGACCCATCGCATCTCTGACGGGCCGGTGGCTCCTTGCTCCTCGCCAAGGAATCCGATCTCAGGCGTCTCCGCAGCCAGGAACGTCTGCACATCGCGTTCGATCGCGTAATCCAGCTGCGAGGCCACGTCGCGGTCACCCTTCACCGTCAGCGTGCCCGGTGACTGTTGCCGCATCGCCTTGGCCGCGCGACTCACGGCTTCCGCCGCAATCGGCAGCAGACCCCGGTAGTCAGTCACAAGACCCGCCCTCGCTGCCATTGCGACTCGAAGACCTGCTCGAACACCGGGTACAGCCCGGCGTCGGGCAGATCTCGGCGAATGACGAATGCGGGGGAGTCAACGCCGCAGCTCTCTGCCAGGTGGGGCTGGGCCACACACAGATTTTACGGCTCTTCAACCGTGCGCGAAGTTAGGAACTGGTCCGCGACCATCCGCCAATCCAGCTCTGCCGTCAGTGGTATCGCAATGACGCCTGTGCCCCGCAGCAGCCGCAGATGTCGGCCATAGCTCGGGTGATTGGCAAGCTGCGCCTTGACGTTCAGAAAGGCGTGAACCGGGATGCCAGCGCCGAGTGTTTCGTTGAGGATGCCGAGCGCGAGGGTGTCGTTGATGCCCTGGGCCCACTTGTTGATGATGTTGAACGTGGCTGGTACAACGGCGACGGTGGTCGCCGGGGGGTGCGGCTCGGGGTCGCCGGGCATTCGCCACTCGACTCGGACCGGGTAGCCGGTCTGCCGTGCCAGCGCCTCGCGATCGATCCAGGTCGCGGCGGTCGGCGTGGCGGTGAGGCAGACGGTCCAGTCGTCTTCCTGCAATAGCTCGATCAGTTCGCCGATGCGGAGCACCGGAGGTGCGGCACAGACGACCAGGGCCAGGACGCGTCGCTGACTCATGCCAGCAGCCCAGCCCGTTCCGCCAGTGGCCGCAGCCCCGGCGTCGCCACTCGCCGCTCCTTCGCCAGCAGGTCGAGCAGGAGCGTGCGGGCTTGAACGTTGGCGTGCACGACCTCGGCGGCTACCCGCTCGGCTTCCAGAAGGTGCAGCACTGATACGGATCTGTCGCCGGCCGACATCAGCGCCGCCGCCGCAAGGTCGACGTGTACCTGTGCCCTGCGGCCAACCAGCACCGTCGGCAGCCGCGAGGTGTCGAGGCGCGTTCCGATCTCCAGGGCCTGGTCCGGATTGCCTGCCCGAACCGCAGCGGAGACCGCGTGGATGACGACGTTCGTTGGGCCGAAGCCGGTCCACAGTCGGTTGCGGTCACCGCCCAGCGTCGAGGCCAACCCCTCGGCCTGCGCCAGGAACTGCGCTGCCTCCTTCGGTTTGCCTTGCCGGGCCGTCATCACTGCGGCCAGCAGCACCAATGCTCCCTGAGCGGAAAGCAGGTCAGGATCGGTGGCAGGGCCAGTAGAGGCCAAGCGGTCAAGGCTGCTCCGCACGATGTGCTCGGCTTCGCTCTCGCGCCCCGGCACTCGCCTGAGACCGCAAGCCGCCTGGTAGGCCGTGACGGCAGTCAGCGGCTGGTCGTCCGCGAGCCTGGCGGCGGTGCAGGCTCGGTCTGCGGTGAGCAGGGCGGTGTCGCCGTCACCGACCTTGGCGGCGAGCTTCGACGCCGCGATGTACGCGGCGGCGAGCAGCCGAAAGGCAGTGCAGCGATGTAGTCCAGTCGACCGGCTAGATAGGTCCGTTGCCTGGCTGAGCACGTCCGGCAGCAGCCGAGCAGCGGATGTGTAGCTCGCCCGCTGGTAGAGGTTGTGGACCCGGCCCACCGATCGCCGAACCTCGGCATACGACTGAGCCGGCCGATCGGAAGCCGCCAGGTAGTTGGTGAGGAACGTCCGGAGGCCGCTCAGAAGCTCAGGACGAGCAGCAGCGGAAGCGGGATTCCGAGCGTCATTTCCCATGGCCTGCCCTCGATGCGCTGCCACCGACACGTCGACGAGCATGCCGTCGAGCTGTTCGAGCGTAACCCCCAACGCGGAGGCGATTCGGGTTCGATGCCATGGCTGCGGATCGGTCTCGGCGTTCTCCCAGCGCACCACGGTCGACCGCTCGACGCCGAGGAGTTCGGCCAGCCGCTCCTGGCTGTACCCGAGGGCCTTGCGTCGCTGACAGAGCCGGTGTCGCTTCAGGGCCACGTCCGATCTCCCTTCGTCTTGCCGCCACTGTAGTAACAGCCCGTTCATGATGCGGGTACGCAGACGCCTCATTTCTGCCTCATGCAGGCTTCTTCGGCGCTGTAGTTCCTGGTCAACTCCTCACGAAAGCTGGGCGCATGGCCCGGGGCGGGTGCTGGGTCCCGGTCGTTCCGCGTTCCCCGTCGTGGATTCGCCGTCCCCGCCCGCCTCGGTGCCGCTCCATGCATCGCACCGCTGGAGGCGCCCGCTGATGTCTGTCGTACTCGCCGATTTTCCCGTTCTCACCCCGGTCACCGACGAGGACCTGTCCCTCACCGCGAAGGCGGTCCGGGTCCACGCGCCTGAGCCGTGGCCGCAGGGGGTGCTGTGTCGTAGTGAGCGGGTCCCGTACCCGTGTCGGCTGGCCCGCTGGGGGCACGCCACCCTCGAAGCCGCCGGCCTCACCGCCGAGCAGCTCACCGGGGAGCGTTTTCCAAATGGAAAAAGGAGCGAGGCCAAGGACCGGGCGCGATGACCGAGCCGCAAATACGCGAGGCGGTCGCCCGCTGGTTGAGTCTGGTGGCGGCGGACGTTGAGCTGTCCGCGTACCTGATCGGGGTGGACTGGGACCGGTTGAAGGCGCACCTGGCGCGGGCGGTGACCAGCGCGACCACCGGCGAGCCGGAGGTCGCGTGTCTGGGTTGGTCGGAGGCGCAGCACCGGCGGGCGGTCGACTACCTGATGGGGGTCCTGAGGCCGTATCGGAGGCCGAGCGCCGCTGACTTCTGGGAGTTCGTCGAGGACCGTTACCGGGGCCTGTTGCCCGAGTCGGCGGCGCCGCTGTTGCAGGCCGCCCTGTACCAGCTCGCGATCCAAGATGACCGCCCGAACAGGTTGGCGCTGTTGGCGGTGCTCGGCGCCGCGTACCGCCGCTATGGCCTGCGCCCCGACCACCACACAGTCATCGATGACGCGTTGCAGACCGGGGTGCCGTGGGAGGAGGTGGAGCGGGCCGCCGCGCGGGTGGGTGACGGCCCGGCCTGGTGGCCGGCCGAGGTCCTCGACCACGACCTGGCCGCCGGTGGGGTCGCGGTGCTGACGGTACGGCCGTGGCGACGGCTGCGGTACCTGCCGGGTCAGGCGGTGCCGGTGTGCACGCCGCGCCGGCCCGGCCGGTGGCGCTGGTACTGCCCCGCGAACGCCCCGCGCCCCGACGGCACCATCGAGCTGCACGTCCGCGCCGTCCCCGACGGCACAGTGTCCACCAGCCTGGTCCACGACGTACGCCCCGGCGAGCTGCTGTATCTCGGCCCGCCCACGGACACCGGGCTGGGCCTGGCCGACAGTGACCTGCTGCTGGTAGCCGGAGCAATAGTCAAGAGTTGTGGATGAGAAATCTTGATTAGGCAGCCGTGGCCGTGCTCGTGACGGGCTCGGCGGTGGGTCGTTCGACGAGTTTGC